>QNBK01000106.1 GCA_003644105.1 Spirochaetota bacterium
TACCCTTTTACCGGGCTTTGCGCCGTGGCGGTGGTTTCCAAGTTTCAATGGGCCCTTTCTCTGGCGGGAACTGAAATCTGGGGAAGTGAATACTGCCTTGTTCAGGCGGAGATGGAAGGTGATAAGCTGATTCTGGAAGCCTTGAGAATGCGGAATCTATTGGAAACCGGACGCATCTCTGTTTCCTCCGAGGGTGATGAAACAGATCGTAACCGTTTTCTGCAGTTTATTCAGGGGCAGCCACTTTACACATACGGAACCGCCGGACAGGTACCTCTGATATCTTCGTTTTTCGGTGGGGCTGATGTTCATGTTATGGATGCGGCGGTGGAAATTGCCGAGGCTTTCCCCGGGTTTCGGGGGCGCTCTCTGGAAGATCTGGAAAAGGGCAGTCGGCTGGCCCGGTACTTTCCGGAGAATGCAGGCGCTCTTACTACCCTGCGGAATCTGATGGTTACCCTGCATACCAGGGCTGTATCCGGGGCTTTTGAATCCTGGAGACGGGGGCTGGACCTGGTGGCTCTGGGAACCCTGGCGGACCTGATGCCGCTGAAAGATGAGAACCGCATCATGGTAAGGATGGGTCTTAATCGTCTGAATGTCAGTGATTCTCTTAAAGAACGTCGGGCCGCTTTACGGGAACTACTCATCCGTCAGCGGCTTCATGAGGGGAGAATAGGAACCACTGAAATCGCCTGGCAGCTCTGTCCCCTGATTAACGCATCCGGGCGCATGGGCCGCGCGGATGTGGGGGTGAAGCTGTTCCTGGAAACCGATCAGGCCCGTATCGCCTCTTTGGCCGATGAGCTTGTCAGTCTGAATAAAAAGCGCCGGGCTCTGGGTGAAGAGTACTGGGAAAAAATCAGACCCGGGGCCTACAACTCAAAAGAGGAGCTGGGGGGGCGAATGGTGATTGCTGCAGATGAGGGTGTTCCCCGGGGTATTACCGGGATTCTGGCTACCCGCCTGCAGAAAACCATGGAAGCCGCAGCGGTTGTTATTTCAGTTAAGGGCGAAGGTGCCTCCGGATCTATACGCTGTGATTCCGGGATGAATGCTCTGGACTGGCTGGAAGCTATGGCGCCTCTTCTGGATGACTTCGGCGGGCATCCCCAGGCCGGTGGTTTTCGTATTTCCAGCGGGAAGATAGAAAATCTGAAAAAACAGACAATAAAATGGCTGGAGAAAACATCCCATGCTCCGGCTGAGCCGGATATACTTTCAGTTGACGCTGAGCTGTCCCACGAAGAGATAACCCGCCTGGGGCATGAAGGCCTTGAGGGTTTGCTTGAGCGTCTGGAACCTTACGGCGAGGGTTTCAAACCGTTAACATTTCTAACCCGGTCGGTAAAAATTTACCAGGCCGACCTGGTGGGAAAACCGAAAAACAACCATTTGAAACTTCTGGTATCCCTGGGATCCAACCGCTGGCCCGCTCTGTGGTGGGATGGAGCCGAGAGATATGGTACCATCATAAGGAAAAACGCTGAAGTTGATCTGGTTTACCGTGTAGACCGCGATCCCTGGCGGGGCCCTGATGCCCGCCGACTGACCGTTCTGGAGGCAAGCCCTTGCGGTTTAAAGTAAGAGACAGGATGAAGCAACCGGGAATCAGCCTTATTTTAAGTACTTGTATTCTGCTTACTGCAGCGGGAATTCTTTCAGCGGCAGAACCTGTGATAATCGCTGATGATTATGTCCAGCCCGGGGCTGTTCTTCAGATTCTTATCCAGGGAGGCCATCTGAATAATGTCTCTCTCTCAATTGAAAATTCGCGAAAGGAATCCCTGAGCCGCAATCAAGGATTCCTCTGGACTGCGCCTTACGGGGAATCTGTTTCTGTTGTACTTCTGGGGATTCCATCGACAATAACACCCGGCCGATACACCCTGGTGATGAATGCAGACCAGGGGAGAGCTCAATGGCATCTGGAAAAAGCGGTAACGGTAACAGAACACCCGTTTCCCGAGCAGGTTATCAACCTTGATGACAAGATGAATGCTCTCTATAACGATGAATCCGAGCGTAAAAAAAGTGAGGCCAGGAGACTTTGGACCATATTAACATCATTTGATAAAAACGCGATATTTCAAACCAGTTCGCTCATTCCACCGCTGGATGAAGGAGTTCCCACCTCAGAGTTCGGTGAACGGCGGAGATACCACCGCCCCGACGGGAGTGAATCTTCTTCTGTGCATTTCGGCCTTGATTTATGGTCCGAGCCCGGTACTCCGGTGAAAGCTGCCGGCAGGGGCAGAATTGTTCTGGCAACAGAGAGATTTCTGACGGGGAATACTGTAATTATTGAACACCTTCCCGGAGTCTACTCCCTGTATTATCACATGGACTCTCTGGAAGTAAGGGAGGGTGAGATGGTAAATCAGGGTGTTGTTGTCGGCTCAGTGGGTGAAACCGGTTTTGCCACCGGAGCTCATCTCCACTGGGAACTCCGGGTGGGAGCTACACCGGTTAATCCCTCACAGTTCCTCACTTCTCCCCTTCTTGACACGAATGGGATTATGGGTAGGATGGAGTAGCATTTTTCAGTACCGGTAGCGTTGACTGTAATCAATATGCAAAGGGAGGTGATTCTAAATCGCCTACATTCGTATCAGTGAAGATGAACCTCTTGAAAAGGCTATCAAACGCTTCAAGCGCATGGTGGAAAAAGAGGGTATTATCCGGGAATACAAGCGGCGGGAGTACTTTGAGAAACCTTCCACCATTAAAAATCGGAAGAAAAAAGCTCTTGTGCGTAAGCAATTGAAGAAAATACGTAAAGCTCAGAGTCAGAACCGTTACTAAGGTTCCTTCTGTTTCACAGCCGCATCCCGGCAAGGCAAACCCGATCTTCTGGTCGGGTTTTCTTATGCCCTTTTAACCGTTACTATGGGCGCATTATGCATTTGAACCCGGTATATCCGATAACAGTTCTCATTCTCCTGGTGATTATCATCATCTCCGTTGTCCGTATCAGGCACAGGGTTCTGGCAGGCCGGGAACTGCTGTATCTGACCGGCCAGGATAGTTTTGAGTATATTCTGATTGACGTCAGAAGAACTCGGGATTATAAGAAGGGACATATCCCGAATGCTCTGAATGTGCCATTTCCCGGCTGTATGGAATGCCTTCCAACGGAAAACATGTTCGAAAAGATTTATATCTATGGAAAAAGCCGGCATCAGGCCCGGCTGGTTGCAAGAAAACTGGGTAATACAGGATATTTCAATGTGTCGTACTTCGGCGCTTTCAGACAATGGAAAGGGCCGGAGGAAGAGGAAGAACAATGAATGAAAATTATATAAAGCAGGGATTTGAAACCTTATCGGTAGACCCTCTTGATGAATACAGAGCTAAGGGTATCTTCCTTCGTCATCTGTCCACCGGAGCAGAGGTTTATAAGGTGGAGGCTGATGATTCAGAAAACCTTTTTGCCTTCACTTTCCGTACTCCCCCTTCGGATCACAGTGGCGTTCCTCATATACTTGAGCATGCAGTTCTCTGCGGCTCCGAACATTATCCTCTGAAAGACCCGTTTCTGGTGCTCCTGAAAGGGAGCGCCCATACCTTCCTGAACGCCATGACCTACCCCGATAAGACAGTCTACCCAGCGGCGAGTACTGTGAAAGCGGATTTCATAAATCTGATGAGGGTTTACGGCGATGCGGTATTCTTTCCACAGTTGAAAAAAGAAGCCTTTGAACAGGAGGGGCATCGGCTGGACTTTGATGATGATGGCAAACTTATCAGGGCCGGAATTGTACTGAATGAAATGAAGGGAAGTTATTCTTCGGCTGAATCTGTAGCCGGAGACTGGACCCTCCGTTCGCTATTCCCCGATTCTCCTTACAGCTGGGATTCCGGGGGCGACCCCGAGTTTATTCCTTCCTTGAGTTATGAATCCTTTAAAGCTTTCCACGAAAGGTACTATCACCCCTCCAATGCCAGAATTTTTCTTTACGGAGACCATAATCTTGAAGAGGTTCTGAGCATACTGGATGGTGAGTTTCTTTCTCCTTTCACCCGAAGGGATATTTCCTCGCAGATTTCACTCCAATCCCGGTGGGATGAACCCCGAAAAATGGAAGCCAGCTGGCCATCGGTACCCGGGGATGAAGTAAAGAATAAATCGACTATAAGCATGAACTGGCTGCTGGGGGAGTCTACCGATCCAGAAGCTGTTTTATCGGCTCAGATTCTCTCTTTCATACTCTTGGGGCACGGGGGATCTCCTCTTCAGAAAGCGATAATCGACAGCGGTCTGGGGGAGGACTTATCCCCTGTGAGCGGTTTAGAAACAGATTTAAGGCAGATGGTATTCTCCGCAGCCCTTCGGGGTACCAACCCGAATACCCGGGAAGATTTTGAGAATCTTGTGTCTGGAGTACTGGGGAACCTTGTTAAGGATGGTCTTGATACAAATCTTGTTGAAGGAGCTCTGCGCTCTGTTGAGTTCCGGGCCAGGGAAATTCGCGGGGGTTCTCCTTTCGGCATGCGCCTGATGAACAGGGCTCTCCGGGGCTGGCTGCACAACCGGCCTCCACAGGAGAGTCTGGTTTTCGATAAACCGATGCAGAACCTCCGAAGTCAGGTAAAAAAAGGTTTCTTTGAAGGAATTATCCGCCGGGAGATACTGGAGAACAGGCATCGGTCTACGGTGGTAGTTTCGCCGGATCCCGATCTCCAGACTCGCAGGGATTCAGCTGAACGCCGCTTACTGGATGATTTACAGCAATCCATGGATAATCCGGATGTCTTGAATATTTCCCTTGAGAAACTGGATGCCTTTCAGGATACTCCCGACAGTCCGGAAGATCTGGCCCGTATCCCCTTTCTTTCCAGAAAGGATTTACCCGAAGATGTCCGTATTCTTCCCCTGGAGGAAGGGCAGTACGGGGATGTTTTATGGTTCCGCCATGAGACATTCACCAATGGCGTGAATTACCTTGAGATGGCCTTTGATATTGAAGGTCTCAATCCGGAGCTTCAGTTCTGGATGCCTCTGTTCGGCAGGGCCTTAACCGATGTGGGTTTACCGGGAATGGGCCATGATGAGGTGGCCCGGGAGCTGGCTATGAAAACCGGAAGCCTCGGGTGTTCTCTTGAAGCTGCTCCGGTACACCCTGATGCCGGTGGCGGGGTAAGCCTCCGTATGTTTTTACACCTGAAGGCCTTGAACCGTCAGTGGGATGAAGCTTTGAATCTGACTATGCGGCTGCTGCTTTCGGCTGACTTCAGCGACATTACCAGAGTTAAAGACCTCCTTTTGGAACTCCGGAATGATTTCCGCTCCGCCGTAGTTCCTTCCGGACATGTTTTTGCTTCACTAAGGGCTGCATCCAAACATTCCCCGGCTTCCTCCTGGGAGGATTTATGGTACGGGGTTGATCAGCTCCGATTTCTTCAGACGGTTTCAACGGATGAGAATGGAGCTGTAAAGGCTTCAAATGCCCTTTTTGCAATCCGGGATAGTCTGATCCGTAGTGGTAATCTTTCTCTGGTGGTGACTGCCGATCCCGCTGAGGCCGGGGATGCCCTTAATGCGGTATTGAAACAGACAGAATCTCTGCAGAAGGGAAAACCTTCTGAATCAGGGGCTCCTGTGTTATTCCGGCATGAGACAACCGGCGAAACTCTTTCAACAGCTTCGGCTGTATCTTTTTCGGCTTTGAGTCTTCCGGCCCCGATACTGGGAACCCGGGAGCATGCCTGTTCTGGACTACTGGCACATATATTAAGAACAGGTTATCTCTGGGAGAACATTCGAATGAAGGGCGGTGCATATGGTGCTTCTGCCTCAATCTCAGGAATGGAAGGAACCTTTACTTTCAGTACATACAGAGATCCGATGATTGTGTCTTCTCTATCATCCTTCCGGAAATCGCTGGAGTGGACCGTTAATGAGCTGGATGACGATACAGTGAATATGGCAATAATTGGTTCGGTTGGAAAAGAGCTGCGCCCTCTATCTCCGGGGGAGAGGGGTTTTGTTGCATTCAAACGGAAGCTGTACGGGATAACTGACGACTTACGCCAGAATCGGAGGAATTTTCAGCTTTCAGCTGATACGGTTGAGTTACGCAGGGAAGCTGAGAATCTTCTTGGCTCCTGGGATAAGCGATCCATCTCTGTTATCGCCGGTGCTGAAGCTCTGGATGAGGCCTCAGGGGAGCTGGCGGAACTTGCCGAGTCCCGGATAGTGCTTCCTTAACCATTCCTCAAACCACAATCCGGGCCGGGACGCGGCCAGGGTGAGGGGGGTTAATAAAGCCCAGAAAGCGTAGGCATCCTGGATATAGATTCCTGAAATCCGAAGAAATACGGCGAAAATCAGGCCTGTCAGATTCACTGTCCATATCCAGGAAAGCAGAAGTTCTTTTTTCCTGAAGGGTATAAACAGAACAATCAATCCAATCAGAACCGTGGGGAATGTCGGCCAGAGGTTGATATTCCGGTAAGCTGATGCATGGTCGGTGAAGGTTGTCAGAAAGCCGAGTACCAGACCGGGAATACCGATTGATAGAATAATTAAAGCTCTTGATATTCCTGCAGCAATCTTTGTTGTTTTTTTCCCGGGAGACGAAGACAACCGCCATAAAAGTCCGGCAATAATACCGATTAAAAGCATCGTAGGCCAGAGGGTTCTCGGTTCATCTGGAACAGGCGGTCTGGAAGAACTTTTTAGAACGATACCCTTATCGGCCAGAATCCGTGTTTTACCATCCTTATCGATGTACTTAAAACTCTCAACATAGTCTGCAACGGCTTGGGGGAGAAACATCAGATCCCAGCCATTTATGGGTTTATCCAGATCCGATCCCAGCAGATAATCCAACAGTAATTCGGCAAAAAAGGACGGGTCTGATCCGGTTCTGGCGTAGTGCCTGAAGGAGATATAGGGATCGTTTTCGCTGAAAGCCTTAAGTTGCCCATCCGTTATGTCGTCAAGTATGTCTCTTATGATGGTGGCACAGTTATTCAGGAAGTAATCGTACAGATACTCCCGATTTTCAGGGCGAACCCACCAGCGAAGAGTTTCATCAAGTTCTATCAGTTCTTCATGTCCTAAATTCAGAGGGTATACCGTGAGGGTTCGGTCTTCTGTCATTGAGTAGCTGATAAAACGATCAGTCGGTGTTGCTAATCCGAGGTACATCATTCGGCCCAAGGCAAAATCTTTGTAAAAATTATCCGAGTAAAATGAGAAGTTCCCGAAATCATAAAACAGATCTTCGCCGGATTCGGTGTTTTCAATGGAAATCCCGATATGACCCCAATATGTATAAATCGGATCTCCCGGACCGACAATAATCAGATTGGCCTTAAGGCTTTCACCGGGAAAAAGTGAAGCCGAAGAAATAACGAGTAATGTGAGAATTAGTGAAAAATGAATGCGGAATCCCAATTAACTTTCTCCTTTTCCTTCATGAAAAACAAAAAAAAAGCCTGTGAATCAATCTTAGGCGCAATAAGGGGGGGACGGGAAGTCTATAACACGGTATAATGTGGGAAACGATTGCCTACATAAGGAGCCCATAATGGCTGAAAAAGAAACCCTGGTGGTGGCTTCCAAAGTGAAAGCCTACATTAAAACGACTGCTGACATGAAATGCTCTGCTGCCGTTATCGACGTTCTCTCCGACAAAATCCGCGAAATGTGTGATACTGCCATCGAGAATGCAAAGGCTGCCAAGAGGAAGACTGTTCAGGACAAGGATTTCCAGTAATCCTGTTTTCCGGGGCCGGGAAACCGGCTCCGGAATTATTTTACTCTGTTGAACAGGGGTTTTTGACGTCCCAGTTTCCTGTCCAGTCGGGCTTTTGCCTCCTCTGCTTTCTGTTCTTCCATATTTTTTCTTAATTCTTTACGTTCCGTCTCTTCTTTGAGTGCTTTTACCCAGGGTTTATATTCTCTCAGCGGTTCTCCGGACTTCTCAGAATTTGATTTTACCTTAACCCGAACTTTCATTCTGGTACCGGATCTTGATAACCCTGTAACAGCGGCGCCTTTCATTGATGCATTGGTAAGATCCGCACCGTCCATAATTGCTTCTGAGAGATTTGTACCGGTGAGTAACGCTCCCCTTGCGCGGACGTTGGATAAGTTAGCTTTTCTTAAGTCAGCATTGGTAAAATCGCTGTGATTCATTCTGGAACCGCTAAGATCGGCTCCTGAGAGGTTGCATCCTCTGAGTCTGGCATTGCTGAGGTTGGCTCTGGTTAGTGTGGTGCCCGAGAGGTTAGCATCGGTAAGATCGGCTCTATCCAGTCTTATTTCCGGCATTGAGAGGCCTGATAGATCGGAACCGGCAAGTCTGGCCCTGAATGACGATCCGTTCTTACGTATGAAACTGTTCCATAAGCTGATATCACCCTTTCTGACAGCTTCAATAAGTATTGTCAGGTGATGAGGATTTCCGCGGAAGTTGGTATTTTCTTCTGTCATAGTGTTTGGGTTCCTGGTGAAGGACCATTTTATGCGATCATCAGTATCTGGTCTATTCCCAACCTATGGACATTCTGATTCTGGAGAGTTCAACATCCCTTTGAATCTCATCGGGAAGTTCCAGTTCTATCAGACGGTTGAGAATCTTTGAACGTTCTTCAGCTTTACCGGCATCCCGGAATGCATAATTCAGTGCATATAGGGTTCGGTAGTCTTTGGATGACAACCGGAAGGACTGCTGAAGAAGTTTCAGGCCTTCTTTATAACGGCCTTCCATTCCGTGAAGTATTCCCAGATTTCTCAAAGAAGATGGATTTTCGGGCATGAGGTTGAGGGAGCGTTGAAGATGTTTTTTTGCTTTCTCAAGATTGCCCGTCCGGAATCTGGCACATCCAAGCGCCTCCCAGGCGTAGGGATTGGTTTTATCATTTCGAACGTAATGGAGCAGTGCTTTGATTGCTTTGTTGTTCTCTCCGGTTTCTGTATAAGCGATACCGATATCACAGATAGCTCTGAGGTCTTCAGGATCATCTGAAATTATTTCAGATAATATTACTTTTGCCCGTTGGAAAGCACCTTCACGCATGAGGTGTTCAGCTTGATCGACA
>QNBK01000460.1 GCA_003644105.1 Spirochaetota bacterium
CCGGATACAAACTCAGGGCTTCACGAAACCAGGAGAGGGCCTGCGCATCGTCTTTCTCCATAAAAGAGGCCATGGCAAAACCTCCATAGATGTTAAACTCATCCTCCCTGTCCCAAATCCCTTCCCGGAGAATCCTGCGGTACAGCTCTCTGGCTTTATCCGGGTTGCCGCCGTAAGCCGGTGGTGAATAGGCCAGCCGGGAGGCCTCCTGAATCAGTGCCTTCTTATAATCGGGTTTCATTTCCAGTGCCTTTTTTACCTGTTTCCTGGCTTTCGGGCCGATGGTGAGGGCTTGGCCGGCACTACCGAGAAAGAGCATCTGTCCGAGAATCTCTCCCAGGAGGCTGTGAGATTCGGCTCCGGGGTTCAGCTCCAGATATTTCTCCGCTGCAATTCGTGCCTCTCTGTAAGCATCCAGTGCCGCTTCCCGTTCGGCATAGTATTTCCGCAGGGCGAGGTATCGGCCTTTGCGCAAGTCTCCGGCATAGGCCGCCATTTCTTCCCGGGTTTTAACAGCCTGGTAGTATCGCCCGAGATAATAAGCCGCCAAAGCTCTGGCGTGTTCGGTCTCATACAAATTGAGATTCGAGGAAGAGATATCGGCCAGAGTCGCCTGATAGCTCTGTCGAGCTTCTGTTTCACTGAGAGAGTGGTTGTAAACGGCATCCCTGAATGGGGTAATGATGGTTTCTGCAGAAATAACTTCCCCCGCCGCCGCAAAGCGTGGAACGGCGGAGAAGAGAATTACTGCAGTTACCAATACCGGGAAGCCCAGGGGCAGGGTGCCGCGGATTGTTCGATGCATAAACTGTAACCAATCCTTATATTTCAAATGCTGAAAAGGATATTATCACGCAGTTTGAAAATTGTCTTGAAATTTGCGAAAATAGGGAAACTACTTTACTCCGAGTATGGAAGCATAGGCCTTCAGAGCCCCATCCTCAGAGCTTCCATCCAGTACGGAACCTGCCAGTATCTTACCCAGCTGAACCCCTTCCTGATCGAAGGAATTCAGATTCCAGCAGAACCCCTGGAACATCACCTTGTTTTCAAAATGAGCCAGCAGACCGCCGAGTACCCGGGGGTCCAGGCGTTCGGCCATTAAGAGTGTGCTTGGCCGCATCCCGTCGAAGTTTTTATTGGGATTCTCGTTTTTACTCCCTTTGGCAAAGGCAATAATCTGGGCTGCCAGATTGGCATTGAGCTTGGTCTGACTGGTGGAACCGAAGGTTTCCACATCCTCCCCCTTCTGGGACTCCCGGAATCCGATAAACTGCAGTGGTACCACATCGCTGCCCTGATGCAGCAGCTGGTAGAAGGAGTGCTGACCGTTGGTTCCAGGCTCCCCGAATACCACAGGACCGGTGGGGTAGGAGACAGCCTCTCCCCGGCGGTTAACGCTTTTTCCGTTGGATTCCATATCCAATTGCTGCAGGTGGGCCGGAAAACGGGAGAGGGCCTGACTGTAGGGCAGCACTGCTGTGGAAGGCAGACCCAGAACGTTACGGTTGAATATTCCGATCAGGGCATCCAGAAGGGATGCGTTCTTTCTGATATCCGGTTCCAATGCCGACCGGTCCACTTCACCGGCACCATCAAGAAGGGCGGCAAAAGTATCCGGTCCCAAAGCAAGGGAGAGCACCGCTCCGCCGACGGCGCTGGTGGAAGAGTATCGGCCGCCGATGTAGTCATCAATGTAAAACGAGTCCAGTACGGTGGAGGATTCGGCCAGGGGGCTGGTTTTACTGGTTACGGCAATAATATGCTTTGCCGGGTTGTAGCCTTGGATTCCGGCAGCCTTCATTCTGGCAATAACAAGATCGCGGTTGGCCAGGGTTTCCTGAGTTGTTCCGCTTTTTGAAACAAGGATGAACAGGGTGGTTTCCGGGTTGATGAGGGATATCACGTCTGCTGCATCATCAGGATCGACGTTGGAGACGAAATAGGCCTTCATCTTTGGTGTTTGAGTTTGCCTCAGGGCCAGGTAGAGTGCTCTGGGGCCCAGATCTGAGCCGCCGATTCCGATTTGAACAACGGTGTCAAAGGCTTTTCCTGTGGAGCCCCTGATAATTCCCGAATGAACTTTCCCGGAAAAGTCTCTTATCCGGGTATTCTGTTCTTCGTAAAAGGATCGAAGGTTCTCGCCGTTTTCTACGACATCCTCTCCTAATTGACCTCTGGTGAGCTGGTGGAGTACCCGTCTGTCTTCCCCGGTGTTGATTCTCTCACCGTTGAGGACTGCCCGGTATTTCGCTATCAGATCCTGCTCATCTGCCAGGGCCTGAAGGCGATCAAGGTCGGTTTCAGTCAGCATCGAGGCCCCGTAATAAAAGGTGATTCCCGCCACAGCTGAAACTTCCCATGAATTAACACGTTCTGCAGTAAGATCGTCCGCCGGATTAAATAATGTGTCAGTCCGCCGGAGCTGGGTAAATGCGTCAGTATCGTTAAGGTTTTTCCATTCCAGAGCCACTATATCCCTCCAATAGAGATTCAAGTCTAATTTCTTCCGGTTCTTCAGGCAAGTCTGCTTACTTTGAAAAAAACAGCTCTCATGATACGCTCCGTCATGGCAGAAGAGCAGTTCAGATATCATTCAGACCCGAA
>QNBK01000461.1 GCA_003644105.1 Spirochaetota bacterium
CCCGGTATAGTCTGTTCCCACCATCACATCTATTCGGCCCTCAGCCGGGGTGTTCTGGCCCCTATCGGTCCCACTCCGGATTTTGTGTCTGTTCTGAAGAATCTCTGGTGGCGGCTGGACCGGACCATCGATGAAGATGTACTGCATTTCAGCACTCTCACCGCCTCGTTGGATGCCCTGCGCTGTGGAACCACATCCATCGTCGATCATCATGCCTCTCCGGATTTCATTGAAGGTTCTCTGGACGTGATCAGACAGGGGATGGAGCTTATCGGTGTCCGGGGGGCCACCTGTTATGAGGTGACCGACCGGAACGGCCGGGACGGAATGATGGCCGGTATTGAAGAGAACCGGCGTTTCGCCCTGGAAGTTCAGTCTGATGCGGAAAAAGGGGATAAACCCCGTCTGGTGGAAGCCTATATCGGCGGTCATGCACCCTGTACTATTCCTGAAGAAGCCTATGAAAGGATGGCGGATGTTATAAAGGAAACGGGACGGGGTCTCCACCTCCATGTGGCCGAAGACCGATACGATGTGTCCCAGTCCCATGTGGTGTACGGTGAAGATATCGTTGCCCGGCTGGACCGTCACGGTATGCTGGACAGCCGGACTCTTCTGGTTCACGGGGTTCACCTTTCCGAAGAGGAAATTGAAATCCTCAACGAGAGGGACAGTTTCCTGGTTCATAACGCCCGGTCCAATATGAATAACAATGTGGGCTACAACAAAAATCTTCCGAAACTGCGCAACCTCGCTCTGGGAACCGACGGTATCGGCGCAGATATGTATTCAGAGCTGCAGACAGCTTACTTCAAGCATAAGGATGAGGGCGGCCCCTGGTGGCCGGGTGACTTCCTTGCCGCACTGCAGGCGGGAAACCGTATTATGGAACGAAGTTTCGGTGAGTCCTTCGGCAGGCTGGAAGCCGGATACATGGCGGATGTGGTTATCGCCAGGTATGAGGCTCCCACCCCCCTGGTGCCTGAGAATGTGGCAGGGCATTTTGTCTTCGGCATGAACGCCGGCATTACAGAAACTGTCATCATCGACGGCCGGATCGTGATGAAAAACGGTGCTTTCCCCGATGATATTGACGAGGGGGCCATTGCAGCAGGCGCCAGAGAACAGGGGCAGAAGCTTTGGAACCGTATGGAAGAGATTAAACCTTAAGGTAATAACAATTATACGGGCACGGAACGGCATTATGCTGACGGCGCCCGGAGGTCAACAAGGAGACAAAAATGAGTTTAGACGCAATCACAAAAGACATCAGAGCAAGGGCAGAGGCCTATCGTGACGAGACGGCAAAAATCCTCTCGGATATGGTAAAAATCAAGTCGTACAGCAGTAAGGAAAAAGAGGTTTGCGAGCATATCGCGGCCCTCTGTGAAAAACTGGGATTCGATGAGGTGAAAATCGACCCCCTGGGCAGTGTTCTGGCCAGAGTGGGAAACGGCAAAAAAATCATGGCCATCGACGCCCACATCGATACCGTGGAAACCGGAGATGTGTCTCAGTGGAACAAAGACCCTTTCAGCGGTGACATTGAGGATGGACTGGTTCACGGCCGGGGCTCCACCGACCAGAAGGGCGGCGCGGCGGCCATGGTGACTGCAGGGAAAATTCTCAAGGACATGGACTACGACGGGGAGTGGACCATCTGGTTCACCTTCACGGTAATGGAAGAGGACTGTGACGGCATGTGCTGGAAGTACCTCATCGAGGAAGAGGGCCTGGTGCCTGACATGGTTGTGTCCACCGAGCCTACCAGCTGTAATCTTTACAGGGGGCATCGGGGACGGATGGAAATGGAAGTAACCTTAAAAGGTGTTTCCGCCCACGGTTCTGCTCCTGAGCGGGGAGATTCTGCGGCGTACAAAGCAGCCAGAGCGGCTCTGGCCATGGAAGAGCTGAACGCCGAACTTCAGCCGGATGAAGAGAAATTCCTGGGCAAGGGCACTATCGTGGTGAGCCAGATTGATGTGAAGGGTCCCAGTCAGTGTGCGGTTCCCGATCAGGCCCGGCTCTACCTGGACCGCCGTCTCACCTGGGGCGAAGATGCCGCGCTGGCTATCGGTCAGGTGAAAGATAAAATCGGCAAGGCTCTGGGCGTGGATCCCAAAGATGTGGACTGCGTGATGCCCGACTATGCCAAAACAGGGTGGAAGGGAACCGCGTACTCTCAGGAACTCTACTTCCCCACATGGAAAACAGATGAGGATCATCCTCTGGTAAAAGCGGGAGTGGCCGGTTATACAGGCCTGTACGGAAAAGCCCCGGTGGTGGATAAATGGACTTTCAGTACCAATCTGGTATCGGTTTCCGGACGTCACAGCATCCCCGGTATCGGCTTCGGCCCCGGGGATGAGGAGCAGGCCCATGCCCCCAATGAGGTGAACCGGGTGGAAGATCTGGTTATCTGCAGTGCGTTCTACGCTTCGCTGATTTATGCTCTGGATGAGTTAAAGGCTTAATTGATACTGACCCCTGATGCCTGACGGTATTCAGGGGAGAAGCAGCACCGGAGGATGAGTTATGAAGTACAAATATGTCTGTATTGAATGCGGCCGCTCTTATGCGGTTGAACCCGGGCGTTATCTCTGTGA
>QNBK01000107.1 GCA_003644105.1 Spirochaetota bacterium
ATTACCGGCGGTACTCTCAGAACCAACATTGTCGGTTCTGAGGTTCGTCCTGCGTCGGTTCGGCAATGTCCGAGCAAGCTCGGCTATTGCTCTCACTCTCCTTGTCCGTCGGACTCTTCGAGAGTCACCCCGATGGGATGGCTCTTTTCTTGTTACCGGCGGTACTCTCAGTTCCAACTCCGTTGGCACTGAGGTGAGAGCTTCGTCGGTTCGGGAATACCCAAGCAAGCTTGGCTATTCCGCTCACTCTCCTTGCTCTTCGGACTCTTCGAGTCCTCCCAAGGTTAATAAATGAGGTCTAAGGAAAAGAGGTGAGTAAGAACAGACTTCCCGAAAGATAAGAATAATATACCGGCGGTCGGACTTGAACCGACACGTCCTTGCGGACAACAGATTTTGAGTCTGTCGTGTCTACCAATTTCACCACGCCGGCAGGGTGTGAATGGATTCGGATTATAGGACGGGATGAGGAAAGGGTCAACTTGAGAATCAATCGGGAAACTCCGGTTCTCCGGGCAGGCCTGGCAGATGTAGTCGAAAGTTTGTTCTATACGTCCAGCAACTCGCCAAGATGCTTTGAATTAATTAGTATAGGGTATGCCCCTGACTGAAACATACAATATCGCCCTTATCTTTCAATTCTCAGTTTCCATCGTTGTGTTCACCTTTCTGCTCTTTGTGAGTGCTCCTTATGGTAAGTTTACCCGTAAAGGCTGGGGACCCCGGATGAACTCCCTGGGGGCCTGGATGCTGATGGAGATTCCCGCCGCTTTTACCATTGCCGTCTGTGCCTGGATATTCCGGGATACGATCGGCTGGAGCTGGATATTTCTCCTTATCTGGGAGTTTCATTACATTTACAGAACCTTTGTTTTTCCGGCAAAAATGCACCATGGCCGGAAAACCTTTCCGGTAACAATGGTTGTTTCCGCCCTGTTTTTTAATACAATCAACGGTTATATCAACGGTGTATTTCTCTTCAAGCTACGGCCGCTTACCGATCCTTCCTGGTTTACAGATTCAAGGTTTATCCTGGGGGTTCTGGTTTTTTTCACAGGATTCTCCATTCATGTTGACTCCGACAGGCGAATCCAGGCCCAGAAACCGGCTCCCGGACGGTATATCATTCCTCAGGGTGGTTTATTCCGCTGGGTTTCCTGCCCGAATTACCTTGGAGAGATAATTCAGTGGTTCGGATGGGCCCTTCTAACCTGGTCTCCTGCAGGACTGGCTTTCGCTGTATTTACTTTTGCCAATGTTTTCCCCCGGGGTATCTCTGGACACCGCTGGTACAAGCAGAACTTCCCCGATTACCCTGAGAACCGTAAAGCCGTTATTCCGGGAATTATCTGAAAAAGGGGGGATATATGCTGCGGATACTTCATCTGGCCGATCTTCATCTGGGGCGAATTTTCCATGGGGAGTCGTTGATAGAAGACCAGGCTCACCTTCTCGATCAGTTGATTGCATTAACCGCAAAAAATCCGCCGGATGCGGTACTTCTCTCAGGGGATATTTACGACCGGGCTCTGCCGCCTGTTGAAGCGGTGAAGCTCTTCGACCGCTTACTTTCCACTCTTTCTGATGCCGGAATTACGGTGGTGGCGATTCCAGGGAATCACGATTCTGCCGGGCGGATGGCCTATGCCGCCGGGGCCTGGGAAAAACTCGGGGTTCATATCAGAGCCGATTACCAAAGGTTGGATGAACCGGTAAATATCAAATCCAGGGATGGAAGCAGTTGTGATATTTTCGCTCTTCCCTTTGTGGAATTGACTCGGGACAAATCCGCCTTCATTAAAAACGCTGTTGAATCAATGATGGAAGCCCGGAAAAACAATGCACAAAATCAGCCGGCTATTCTGATGGCCCATGAGTTTGTGGCCGGTTCCACCGAGTCCGGGAGTGAGCGGCTCTATGTCGGCGGGAGTCAGTCGGTTTCAGGGGAGCTTTTTGAGGGATTTGACTATGTGGCCCTGGGGCATATCCATTCCGCCCAGAGAGCCGGGGATGAAACAATCCGTTATGCCGGCTCCCCCATGGCTTATGCCTTCGATGAGGGTTCAAAGGAGAAGGGCTTTCTGGAGATAATCCTGGATAACGGGCAGCTGTATCCCGAGGTGAATTTCATCCCCCTCAAGCCTTTTCGATCAATGGAAGTTCTGGAAGACAGCCTTGATAATCTGCTTAACAACCCGGATTACAAAGGACTTAAGAACAGCTACATCTCTGCCCGGGTAACCGATCCTCTGTCCCATATGAACCTGATCGGCCGGCTCCGGGAGCGTTTCCCCTACCTTCGGGAACTCCGGCAGACCGCCCTTGAACCCATTGCTGCCGACAACTCCCGGGACTCTGCCGCCCTGGAAACTCCCGCCTCGGTGATGTCTGATTTTCTGAACCGTACCGGATGGGAAGACGGGGATGAGAGGAACATTGCCGAAGAACTGCTCAGCGAAGCTCTGAACTCCCTGGAGGCCCGACAATGAGGCCTCTTCACCTTGAACTCTGCGGTATCGGCCCCTTTGCAGGAACCCAGCGCATCGATTTTGCCTCTCTGGACGACAGGGCCCTTTTCCTGATTCACGGTCCCACCGGCCAGGGGAAATCCTTTATCTTCGATGTCCTTTGCTACGCTCTTTATGCCGATACCCCCGCCGGCCGGGAGGATAATTTGAAAAGTGATTATCTCTCCGACGGCGTGGAGCCCTATATTGATTTCAAGTTTTCCCTGGGCCGGGATTCCTACCGTGTCCGCAGGGCTCTTCCCTATAACAGGCCTAGGAAGCGTGGCGAGGGTGTAACCACAACTACCGAGGTTCAGAGCCTGAGTATTCTGAATCCCGACGGGTCTGAGGGTGAGATTCTTGCGGATAAAAAGTCTGAGGTGAACAACCTCCTGAAAGATCTTATCGGCCTGGATTCAAGGCAGTTCCGACAGGTGGTGATGATACCTCAGGGGGATTTCCGCAAGCTTCTTCTGGCGGACAGCGGGGAGCGGGAATCTCTCCTGGAGAGGCTCTTTGACACCTCCTTTTATCTTGATGTTCAGGACCGGATTAAAGAGATGGAGGATGAGTCCAACCTCGAAGAGAAGTCCTCTGCCGATCAGATTGAGCGGCTCAAGGGTAGTCTTGTTGACCTCTGGCAAGCTGAGGATTTATCCCCTTCTTTCTATGAAGAAGGGGCCCTGCTGATTGGAGATGCCGAAAATGAACTCAAAGAGAAAAAGGCACTCCTTTCGGCTGCCGACCGGGCCGCATCCCGGGCCCGGGATAAAGCTGCAGCAGAGCTCGCAAAGGCCGGTGAGCTGAATAAGCATCATTTGCGCCTGGAAGAGCTCAAAGGTTTGAAGAGGGAACTCGAACTATCAGAACCGATTATGCTCAAGCTGGCAGAAAAGCTGAAACGGGACAGTCGGGCCCTTGCCATTAAAGACAGCTTTCAGGAACTCAGCTCAGCCCGGAATAACGCCGAATCTGCCGAGGATGAATTGAAGGAGGCCAACCACCGTCTGGAAGCACTCCTTGAGCAGAAAAAATCTCTGGAACTCCGGCTGCAGCAGGCTCCCGGTGAAAAAGCACATCTTGAGATTCTCAGTCGCCGTATTCCCCTTTATTCAGGTTTCCGGAATGATTTCCACCGGCGTCTGTCGATACAAAAGAAGATTGATGAAACTCAAGCCCTGCTTGCCGCATTGGATGTTTCCCGGGTGAAATGGCAGGAGAACAAAGACACCCTCAGCCGCCGGGAAGAAGAAATAGCCTGCTCACTGCTTGAGCTGGAAGCCCTGGGAAGCCGGGAGACCAGGGCACAGCTTATTCATAGCCTTGAGGAGCTCTCCGGGCTTCATCTTACCCTGACAGAAAATGAAGTAAAGCTGGCAGAGGCCCGTAGAATCAAGGAAGATTCGGCCGGTTCTCTCATGAGACTCAAATCCCGCCGGGAGGTCAATCTGGCCGGAGAGTTGGCAGCCTCCCTGGAAGATGAAAAACCCTGCCCGGTCTGCGGATCGATTCATCACCCCTCTCCGGCTCATCCCGGCGATGGCTCGGATCCAGGGGAAATTGAAGCGGCTGAAGGTGTGCTTACTGAAGCGGAATCCCGTTTCACCGCTCTTCAAACCCTTATTACTTCGGATAAGAAGAAGATAGAAGAACTGACGGTGAAAATTCCCGGAGAAGACACCGGGGTTAACGATGTCCCGGAGAGAATCCGAACACTGAAAGAAGGCCTTGGAACCGAGAGTGTCCTGCTTGTTGAAAGGGATGCCATCCGCAGTGTTCAACTGCCGGAACTGGCTGCCGAATCTGAACGTCTCACCGGGAGGAAGGAGCAGAAAACTCAGGAGCTGAAGAACCTGCAGGGTGATTTGGAGGAAATGGGAAAGCGGTGGAATGCCGCTCTCTCCAATCGTCCTGCCGATGATACTGAAGCTCCACCGTCTCTGGAGGAACTGCCTGTTCTTCTCGGTAACTGGGAAGATGAAAAGCTCCAGCTTACCGAACTCCTGAGGCTGCTGGACCTGGAAGAACGGGGTATCTCCGAAAAAATAATAGCAGCAGAAACCGACACCGCCGTCAGGAAAGGTCAACAGAAAAAAAACCTGGAGAACCTGGCCCGACGGGAGAAGACCTTTACCGAGGTTTTGGAATCATCCGGTTTCTCCGATGAAGAGGCGCTTGAAACGGCTCTTAAACAAGCTGAAACCACAGAAACCGACGGTTCAAAACTGGAAGAGTGGCAGAATCGAAAAAATGAAAATGTCACGATGTTTGAAGAAACCATCAGAAATATTGCAGGCAGGCTCCGGCCGGATCTGTCCCTTTTTGAACGGGAGAAATCGAAAACCTCCGAACTTGCCGATGGGGCCGCTCGAGCTCTGGCGGCCGCAGAAGAGAAATTAAAAAAGGCTCAGTCCCTGGGAAAGGAGCTGAAGATGCTGGAAGAGGCCTCCCGGGAGAAGGCGCTGCGAAACGGGGTAATCCGGCGGCTTTCGGGTCAGCTCCGGGGAACCATGCCGCCGAAAATATCCCTCAACCGGTTCTTTTTATCCCGGCGCCTGGAAGAAGTTCTGGTGCAGGCCACCCTCAGGCTGTCTCTCCTCAGCCGGGGGCGATTCACCCTGAAACGCCGGGATGAGGGGAAAACCGCCTCCGCCAGAGCCGGGCTGGATTTGCTGATTTCCGATGCCTGGACCGGGACCGAACGGCCGGTAAATACCCTCTCGGGAGGCCAGCTGTTCATGGCCTCTCTCTCCCTGGCCCTGGGGCTGGCCGATGTGGTACAGGCCCGCTCCGGCGGTGTCAGACTGGAGGCTCTCTTCATCGATGAGGGATTCGGCACCCTGGATGATGAGGCCCTTCAGGGGGTTTTGCAGGTTCTTAACAACCTTCGGGAAAACCGTATGGTGGGAGTTATCTCTCATGTTCCCGAGCTGAAAAGACAGATCGCCGACCGTATCGAGGTATACCGGGATGAGCCCGGCTCTGCCCTACGGATGGTTTCCGGCGGCTGATTTCTTTTTTCTTTTTCTTCGTCTATAATTCAAGTGAATCCCGGTTTCTTTGAGTCAATGGAGTTATACCAGAGGGAAAGGAGCCGGCAATATGGGAGTTACCTTGGCTGAAATGAGGCCCGAACAGCTGGAAATCGTTGGGAGATATGTCCGCAGCCATATCCAGGAATGGATCGGTAATCCGGACATGGTGCTCCGGGAGCGTATGGTCCGGGTGGAGGAAGCCATCAAGAACCAGCTGGAAATGATGCGCCTGGGTTTTGAGCATATGGAAAAACGCTTTGAACAGATTGACCAGCGTTTCGAACAGGTAGACAAGCGCTTTGAACAGGTAGACAAGCGCTTTGAGCGGATGGACAGGCGTTTCAATGGGATGTTCGCCCTGATTTCCGGGCTTTTTGTCACTTTGATCGGCGGATTCATCACTGTAATTGTCAAACTGATGTAACCCCATCTCTCCCCCTGTTCTCTCATGGCCCTTTAAGTTAGTGTGGCCCCATGCATAGAGACACCGTTAACGAAAAGCTTAGAAATGTTGCCATTATTGCACATGTAGACCACGGAAAAACAACCCTGGTAGATGCCCTTTTCCAGCAGGCCGGTGTTTTCCGGGAGGGTAAGCAGGGTACAGAGCGTCTGATGGACAGTATGGATCTGGAGCGGGAGCGTGGTATCACAATTGCCGCCAAGAACTGTGCCATACACTGGAAGGGTATAAAAATCAATATTCTGGATACTCCGGGGCATGCCGATTTCGGCGGTGAAGTGGAAAGGGCTCTCTCCATGGTGGACGGTGTCCTTCTTCTGGTTGACGCCTCGGAAGGTCCGCTGCCTCAGACCCGTTTTGTTCTGGATAAAGCCCTGAGAGCCGGTCTTCATGTGGTTCTTGTTATCAATAAAATTGACCGCTCGGATGCCCGCCCACTGGCAGTTCTCAATGATATTCACGATCTTCTCATCGACCTGGATGCCCAGGAGGAACAGCTGGACTGCCCCATCCTCTTTGCCGACGGCCGTTCGGGGATTGCCAAAAAAAACCTGAAAGAGGAGTCGGATAACCTCCATGTTCTACTGGATACCATTGTAGATGAAATCCCCCCCCCCTCCTACAACACATCAGAGCCCTTTCAGATGCTGGTGTCCGATCTCTCCTATTCGGATTTTCTGGGACGGCTGGCGGTGGGCAAGGTAATCCACGGCTCGGTGAAAAGCCGCGAGGCTCTGGTCTGTCTGGGAGAGGGTGGAGTGAAAACCAACCTCAACGTTTCCCGTCTCCAGGTTTATGACGGTCCTTCTCTTAAAGATACAGTCCTGGCTTCTCCCGGGGATATTGTTGTCCTCTCAGGGGTGGATAACGTCCATATCGGAGATACCATCTGCAGTAAAGTTGCCCCTAAGGCCCTGCCGCGGATTGCCGTTGATGAGCCCACCGTATCCATGGTGTTCACTCCGAACACTTCTCCCCTGCTTGGAAGAGAGGGAAAAATTGTTCAGTCGAGTAAAATCCGTGAACGCCTTATAAAGGAAACCCTGCTCAACGTTTCCATGCAGGTGGAGGATATTCCCGGGAAGGCCGGATTCCTGGTTAAAGGCCGGGGAGAGTTCCAGATGGTGATACTCCTGGAAACCATGCGCCGGGAGGGCTTTGAGTTGAACGTCGGGCGGCCGAAGGTGATTTTCAAAAAAGAGGGTGATAAGGTTATTGAGCCCATTGAGCACCTCTATGTTGAATGTGATGATAACTTCACCGGTGTGGTTACCGAGAAACTTTCAAAGCGTAAAGGCCGAATGATCAACTATGAGAGTCATGACGGAAACCGTGCCAGGCTGGAATTCAGCATTCCTTCCCGTGGGCTTATCGGGTATCGGGATGAGTTTCTTACCGATACCCGGGGAACCGGAATTATCAACTCGTCTCTGGATGGATATGAAGAGTTCCGGGGTGATTTTCACACCAGGTTTACCGGTTCTCTGGTGGCCGATAGAACCGGAGAATGTGTTCCTTACGCTTTGTTCAACCTTGAGCCACGGGGTCTGATGTTTGTCAACCCGGGAGATCCGGTTTACGAAGGCATGATTGTCGGGGAACATAACAGGGACAACGATCTGAATGTAAATACCTGTAAAACCAAAAAGCTTACCAATATGCGGGCCTCCGGGAAAGATGATGCTGTGATTCTCACACCGGTGATGCCCATGACCCTGGAACGTGGCATTCAGTTTATCCGGGATGATGAAATGGTGGAAGTTACCCCGAAATCGATCCGCCTGAGAAAGGTGATTCTTCCGGCTATCAAACGGAAGGGCGATCTCCGGCGGACAACATAGGTGACAGAACCGGCACCCCGGTTTTCTCTCAAGGATAAGTTCAGCTCTTCTCATATTGAACGCTACGCGTTTTTTTTACTCTCGATGCTGCTCTTCGGTCTGGCCGGCGGGCTGTTTCGGGGTGTACAGGATAACTACCTGGCCTGGATTGGAATAGGTAAGGCCGGGAGGGGAGTGGTGGAGTTTTTCCGGGAGCTCCCGGGACTATTGCTTTTTCTTCTTCTGGCCCCATTCTACCGCATGGCCGAGAGGAACCTCATCCGTATTGCTTTATCGATATCTGTACTTGGTGTACTCGGTATTATTTTTCTGGGCAGCAGTGCTGTTCCCACGGTACTGTTTCTTACCATCTGGAGTACCGGCGAGCATCTGATTATGCCGGTGCGCCGGTCTTACGCCATTCACTCGGCGGATCCGGGAAAAGAGGGTAGGGCTCTGGGCTTCCTCAAAGGGGTGGAAAATGCCGGTAAGGTTCTGGGGCTGGCTATGGTATCACTGGTGTTCCTTCTTCCGAAGGTACTGCAGGATCGGGATAACGGCGGGCGTCTGGGTTTTGTGATTATCCTTTCTATTACGGCTCTCATTGTGTTTTTTGCCGTTATCGCATCAATGGGCATGAGCCGCTCATCGGGCAGTCTGGAGAGGAAACGGCTTTATATCCGGCGTAAGTTTACCCGGTACTACGGCCTTGAAATGTTTTACGGGGCCCGGAAACAGGTTTCTTTTACCTTTGGTCCTTACCTCCTCATCCTGAGATACGGTGCGCAGACCGAGTATCTGGCCACACTTCTGGGTATCAGCGCGTTAATCAACATCTTTTTCAATCCGGTAATCGGCAGGATTATCGACCGCTGGGGCTACCGGACGGTGATGATCGGGGACACGGTAATTCTCTTTTTCGTCTGCCTGCTCTACGGTTTTGCCCATCACATATTTTCCGAAGGAACAGCTCTGACTGTGGTGAGTGTTGTCTTTGTTCTGGACAGGATGATCTCCAACGCAAGTATGGCCTCAAGTATTTATGTGAATCATATCAGTGATGGCCATGAGGAAGTTGCTGCAACACTGTCGACGGGAATCTCAATCAACCACATTATCAGTGTGAGTATTGCTCTTGTCGGCGGGCTTATCTGGCAGACTCTGGGAGTTGAACTTCTATTCGTCCTGGCCGCCA
>QNBK01000108.1 GCA_003644105.1 Spirochaetota bacterium
GCAGGAATCCGGCAGTAAAGGATCCATCTCTGTCTTTTTGATTTCCAGTTGCGTTTTCAGATTAATATCATGATTCCCGATATCCGGTTTGAGAGCAAGAATATCATCAATATACCTGACCAGGATATCAAAACTATCAAATAATGCCGATCTATCAGGATTCTTTTCCCGGAATATTGTTCTCTCATTCAAGCCTGCATAAAGGTTTTGGGTATTGAACCCTGAAACACTATTCCAGTGATTTTTCAAACCTGTAAAAAAACTGTGACGGGAAATGTGGTGAGAATCTACTTTAATACTTATTCTATCAGCAGTGCTCTGATAATTACTCATTTCAGCCTCCTACTCATACGCAGCAATCTTCATGCCAATAAGAGCAGTGAGATTTGATTTCAACAAATACATACAAAACAATAATTTAGTGAAAATGACGATTAGAAAGGAATTATAAATATGAAGACTATTTTACATTAACCGTAAAGATTCTTTACAACCCCATGTGATTCATTTTCTTGGCCAGAGTAACCCGGCTGATACCCAGAGCTGAAGAAATGCGGGTTTTATTCCCATCATACTTCTCTGAAAGTTGTTCGATCATTTTCCTTTCAACAAGCTCTACTGCAGGGAAAAGGAGTCCCTCATCAGTCTCATTTTCTTCCAGATAGTTTGAAATGAACCGATCCAGACAATCAACTGATCCACCAGGCCCCTCATCTTCTAATCCATAATCCGGAATTGAAGAAGAACGGATAACAGTTCCAGGTGTATTAATGCACATATTGGTAATGGTATTTTCAAGTTCACGGACATTTCCCGGCCAGTTATAGTCTATCAGTTTCTTAACTGCATGTTCCGATGCACCTTCTATTCTTTTATTCAACTTGGAATTCGCTTCCTTGACAAAATGATGCAGCAGCAGCGGAATATCTTCTTTCCGCTCTCTTAAAGCCGGCACCCTGATACGTGCCACATTCACCCGGTAAAATAAGTCCTGACGAAATCGGCCTGAATCCACCTCTCTCTCCAGATTGGCATTTGTGGCTGTAATGATACGTGCTTTAAGCGGTATACTCCGGACCCCACCAAGACGGTGAAACTCTTTCTCCTGCAAAACTCTCAGAAGCTTCACCTGGAAAGAAAGAGGCATCTCCCCTATTTCGTCAAGAAAAATAGTGCCCTCACCTGCTGTTTCAAATTTCCCAATCATCCTGGAATCTGCCCCGGTGTAAGCCTGTTTCTCATGACCGAAAAGTTCATTATCCAGAAGGGATTCCGTTAAACCGGAACAATTGATGGCGACAAACGGTTCCTCTTTCCTATCACTATTATAGTGGAGAGCTTTGGCAATCAATTCCTTACCGGTGCCGTTCTCTCCGGATATCAGCACCGTGACATCCTGATTCAGCAACAGGCCAATCTGTTTAAACACCTCCTGCATAGATTCAGAAGTGCCGATTATTCTATTCAGGTTGTAATGGCTGCTCTGTTCAT
Source organism: Spirochaetota bacterium (assembly GCA_003644105.1). Classification (GTDB taxonomy): domain Bacteria; phylum Spirochaetota; class Spirochaetia; order DSM-2461; family DSM-2461; genus UBA2779. The sequence goes on from QNBK01000108.1 coordinate 1,492, forward strand.
CCGCAATGAAGTTGATGACATGGCTGAGTTTTCTGGATTTTTCCGCCCTTTTCAGCAGGAACTGGATTTTATCAATATCAAGTGGTTTCTCCAGATAATCAAAAGCACCTAACGCCATTGCTTTAATAATCAGTTCGAAATCTCCCTGACCAGATATAATGGCGACATACAGGTCTTCCTGAAGAGTCCTAATCTCCTTTAAAAGATCGAGACCGTTCTGCCCTCCGAGATTGTAATCAAGAAAGACAAAGTCAACCCTGTTCTCCTCAAGATATTCCAGTGCTTTCTGCCGGTTGGTAACACCAGACACCTCATGCTCTGAGGAGAGAAGAGACTTAAAACTCTTAATGATATTAATCTCATCATCAATTACAAGAATCATTGCCATACTAACCTATCTCCCCGGCAACAGAATTAACTGGAAGCCTGATATCAAAACAGATTTCCCCTTCCTTTTGAAACACATCAATCTTTCCCTGATGCCTTTCAATTTCCAGCTTCGATATTGCCAGTCCCAATCCGGTACCTTCCTTCTTCGTTGTAAGAAACGGCTCAAACAGGTCTTCAGCAGAGAGGCTTTCATCCGAATTCCAGGTATTACAGATTCGGATCGAAACCCATTCATGCTCCGATCGAGTTGAAACAGAAAGTTGACCGCCATCGGGCATAGCCTGAATGGCATTGACAAATAAATTCATAAAACAGATTCTTAATTTCTCACTATCAACATATAATTCAGGTAAGTTCGAATCAAGATTTATGGATAAATCAATACCATTCTGTTCAATCAGATAGCTCAACAGTTTTAAGACGCCTTCAATAATCGGGTGAATATCCTGATCGGTAAAATCCATTCGAGTTGTATGAGAAAACTCAAGCAGCTCTTTAACTTTGTCATTTATCCTGTCAATCTCTTCCAGGATAATCGTCATTTCTTCTTCGCCGGCTGATTCCTTCAAATGTCTGGCCCGGACAATCTGGGCCATCATCTTTATAGAACTGAGGGGGTTACGTATCTCATGGGCCAGTCCGGCAGCTACCTGCCCGGCGGTGGCAAGCCTTGCTGACTTAATTAAATCATCCTGAAGCTTTTTAATCCTCTGATTGTACAGATCTATACGATGGATCAAGAGATTGTAGTGAGACGCAATAATACTGAAAATATCATTCTTACCAATTGTAATTTCATCATTCGGATAGTCAAAACTGAAATCTGAAAAACCGGAGATTATTTTCATAAACGAAGCATTTATACTGCGAGCCAGAAAAAAATAAATTAATAGTGCAATCAGAACGCCGAGAGTAACGATAACAGCAATCTGATGGTTAAAATACTTAAACGCCTTATCGCTGCTTTCAACAGAGATTCCCAGGCAAACGGCACCCCAGTAATCACCTTTCAGAATAATCGGTTCGAGGATAATGGAATATCGGCCATTATTAAGAATCTGGTTCCGCCGGATAATAGTCTCTCCCGCTTTGAGCCTGGAAATTGTTTCCCCATCAAGATTCTCCAATCCCTGATAGGTAGCAATAATCTTGGATTCTCCCCGGTATATACCGTTATCCATCAAGGTGAGCGTTTTTAAATAGTTAACAAAGTCCCTGGAAAATAAAGACCCCGCCATAAAAGATCCGATAACCCGTCCATTATACTCAATCGGCGCTACAGCCCGGATGGCAAACCCCGATTTCCCATGTTCAAAGCTGACGCCTATTTTACCCTCCAGCCCTTCCCGTATCAGGGGCTGATCAATCTTTACATCCCCGGAAATCGACGGGTTATGTCCCCGGAAAATCACCTTGCCATCGGTATCCTCTATTTCAATAATATCGAGTAGGTTCATCTTATAAAAATCGATAATCTCATTCTCAAATTGCTCACTGATACCATGTAACAAACTATCAGTGATAAAGCTTTTTTTTGAATAGACCGAAGCAACCGCCAGACATTTTTCTTTAATTGTTTCAAACTCGTTAAAATACGCTGATGCCCCATCCCTGAGGCGCAATTCCGTCTCGAATCGGACAGTTTTATATCTTGTATAGTAATTTGCCCAGAACGAGAAAACACCGGGAATTAGAATAATCAGAAAGAAAGCGAACAGAATCTTCCGATTTAACTTGTAATTAAGAAATCTGAACATCATAACTCCGGTCTTCCAGCGGGGAGAGGCCAAGTGTAACCGAAATTTCCGGATGTTAGAACATAACTTTTAAATTGATAATCCATATCTTGATAATCCCCGGAGAATCATCATACTTGAATTATGAGTGAGCTTATAAAGAATAACAAAGATAAACAGAAACAGCTGAAAAACATCGTTATGGAAATCCATGCGGGTAAAAATCCCAAGGAAGTTAAAAAGAAATTCGACAAACTCATCCGAAATGTCAGCCCCGAAGAAATAGCGGAAATGGAGCAGGGCCTCATACAGGAAGGAGTTCCGGTAGAACAGGTTCAAAGCCTCTGCGATGTCCATGTTTCGGTGTTTAAATCAGCAATTGAGCAGGCTCCAAGGGGGAAAGTTCTCCCGGGTCATCCTGTACACAGTTACCGTGAGGAGAACAAAGCGGCAAAAAAGTATGCCCGGATTTTAGTGCGGGAATCCCGGTATGCCGGCCGCAGCGGAAGCAGATTCTCATCAGCAATGGAGAATCTGGAGGCCCTGGAAATCCATTTCAGACGAAAGGAGAATCAGCTTTTCCCCTACCTGGAAGCGGTAAACTTCACAGGACCTTCCAAGGTGATGTGGGGGAAACACGATGAGATTCGTGAGGCATTCAAAGATGTCCGCAAAGCGCATTCAGCAGGAGATAACGGAGATCTGCGCCGGAAGGTAAGAACTCTGGCCGGTGCCGTCAGGCGGATGATATTCATGGAGGAGCGTATACTCTTTCCCACCGCATTGAGAAAGCTTTCCGAAAAATCCTGGGTGGAAATCAGGCGGGGCGAGGCGGAAATAGGCTATGCCTGGATAAGCCCGGGAAATCTCTGGGATGCCAACGTTGTCCAATCGGAAAGTTCAGCGCCATCACCTTCCCCGGTGAAATCCAATCCGGATTCCCGGATTCCCCTTGAAACCGGAGAACTTCTCCCCTCCCAATTGAACATGATGCTCAAAGCCCTGCCCTTCGATCTGACATACGTGGACAGCGAAGATAAAGTTCGCTATTACTCCCAGGGTAAGGAGCGTTTATTTCCCAGGAGTCCGGGTATCATCGGCAGAGACGTCTCCAACTGCCATCCCCCGAAGAGTGTCCATATTGTAGAAAAGATTGTTCAGAGCTTCAGGAATAAAGAGAAAAACGTGGCGGAATTCTGGTTTACCTTGAACGACAGGTTCATTCATATCCGATATTTCCCGGTTTACAGCGAACTGGGTTTATACAAAGGAACCATTGAAGTCAGCCAGGATGTAACAGATATCCGGAATCTCAAAGGTGTGAAAAAACTTCTGGATTGGGAGTGACATCTTTATTTTCATCCACATAGTCAGTCTGAAACGGAGGATTCGCCAAACTTCCCGGCCTTTTCAATAAATAAACCCATAAAAAGAACCAGAACCACCGTCAGGCCAAGGCGGAGGGCCATGAACTTAAGGCCGAGAAACCTCAACTCCACCAGCTCCTGGGGCAGCTTGATACAGGCCCAGGCCGAAAGGAAGATAACGACATTGGCCGTTCGGGCGCCCTTCTTCAACAAAGATGCTGCCAAAGGGAAGGCCACATACAAGGGCCCGGTGGGAATCATTCCCAGAAAGAAAGCCAGAGCAAGGCCGCTGATTCCGGAGCTGTGCCCGAGATACTTTATCACCGTTTCATTTTTTACCCACACCGAGAAAAGCCCCATGAGAACCATAACCCCGGGAAGAATCTGAATAATCTCAACAAAAAAACTCCAGGAAGCTTTGTATGTCGGTTCCCGGTTTTCCGGATAAAGAACAAGCAAGACCACAGCTGCTGTCAAAACGAGAGCGAGAAACAGGATTCCTTTCAACGGCTTCTGCTTCTTCATTCCGGGTTTCATCATCTGCCCCTGCTGCCCGCCTTTGCCAGGCTTCATTTCCTTGTTTTCCATCATCATAGTATCACTCCCATAATCAGGGCTATCACCACAGCAACTACCAGACTGAGGCCGTTCCGTAAGTATGTGAACTTCCGACCCATGATTTTAATCTCTATGGGCAGTGTCACAAACCCGATCATGGTAAGAGTCGTGATAAATGCCGCGGCAACTGCAATAGAAGCTCCGGAGTCAACAATGGATGCTGTGAGGGGAAAAGCAATCAGCGAAGGAATCATAAGAATCGAACCGGCGATAGACGCCAGTACAATACCATAGATACCGGACTGTTCTCCCAGCAGTCTTGAAATGGTTTCCGGCTTGAAGAAACCCATCATCAACCCCACCAGTATCAGAAGAATGAGAATGGCAGGTGCCATCTTGAAAGTGCTTTTCAAAGCCATTTTCAGGGCTTTCATCGATTTCTCTTTATTCCTGGAAAACGAAATTATCAATCCCAGCAATGCGGCTGCGTTTATAAATATTACAGTAATGTTCATTTACGAGATATCCTCCGAAGGTTGTGAACGTGTGATTTACAACGATCCTATCTGAAATGGGCAGGGTTGTCATTATCCGGTGTATAATGTCACTGTTATGATATTCACCATAAACGACATAATTCTTCACATTATAGCATTAATAGCCCTCTTCAGCCCTATGGCGGCCATATCCCCCTATATAGCCCTTACGGCTCATTATCCGAGAAAAATCCAACGAAGGATCAGTTTTAAAGTTACAGCATATTCGGTAATATTCCTCGCCGCAGGAGGATGGACCGGAGAATACCTTTTAAGATTTCTCGGTATCACATTGCCGGCCCTTACAACCTCAGGAGGATTGATACTGCTCATGTCATCAATCCCCATGGTGATGAACGGCACCAGCTCACGGCAGAAGTCCGTTATTTCGAACCTCCAGGACAGTGACTGGAAATCCATCGTAATAGTCCCCATTCTTTTTCCCGTAACCATCGGTGCAGCCACCCTCTCATACATGATAATGCTCATGGGTCAGATGAGCACTTTCATTAATTATCTTGAGTTATCAGTTATCATTCTTCTGGATGCCATTGTCATCTTCATTACATATTTTTTTGCGGGTCCTATTGGTGAAAAGCTGGGAACCACCGGAAACAGCATACTCATCAGGGTAGGGGGAATCATCGTTATGGCCATGGGCATCAAGATATTAACCGACGGTCTTAAACAACTGCTCCCCGGTTTGGCCGGATAGCAGATTATTACAAGAATATCATCAAATTATTGACACCTTTACGCTTTCGTTTTATTGTGTATAACGAAAGCACAAGAAAGTGCTGTTTATTGGAGTCCCCATGGCCCTCATCGACCGTCATAACAAGATTATCAAGACTGTGGAACTGCTGCGAACAGTTTCGGTTCAGGAACTCAAAGAACGCCTTGAAGTATCAGAAGTTACCATCCGTAAGGATCTTAATTTCCTGGAAGACCAGGGTCTGATACTCCGCACCCACGGCGGTGCAAGACTGGCTCAGGACAGCAACCGGATGCGCACCCTGAATATCAGGAAAAGGGAGAATCCGGAACTCAAGCGTAACATTGCCCGGAAGGCTGCTACCCTCATCAATGAAGGCGATACGGTCTATCTGGATTCAGGATCTACCTGTCAGGCCCTGGCGGAAGAACTACGGGATAGTAAACGCTCAGTCCGGGTTATTTCCAACGCCCTGCCCATACTGAATATCCTTGCGGACTGCGAAAGTATCAGCCTCCACAGCATCGGCGGCTCTTTCCGCCGGGAGGCCGGCTCTTTTGTCGGCCCCCTCTCCCTGTCCAACCTGACGGACTACCAGATTGAAACCGGCTTCGTCGGCACCACCGGCTACGACGCCGAGGGAGTATTCTCAAGCCAGAACGTTATCGAGAGTCAGCTTAAAAAACAGGTCCTTGAATCATCCAAACGCCGGGTTATCCTGGCAGATTCCACCAAAGCCGACATCCGGGCATTCAGCATTTTCGCCCGGCCCGGTAAGGTGGACATACTTATTACAGATTCCGGCTGCAGTTACTGCACCCGACTCAGAAAGCTGGGTGTTGAAGTACTCATCGCCGAGAAAGAGGAAAACGAATGAAAGGAAACGCCATTGTCGCCCAGTCCGGGGGACCCACCGCCGTTATTAATGCCTCGGCCGCAGGGGTAATCCATGCGGCCCTGGAAGCCCAGCAGATAAACAGAATTTATGCCGCCCACAACGGCATACTCGGTGTACTCAACAACGAGATTTACGATCTCGGCCTGGAAACACCGGAAACCCTGGAAGAACTCCGCTGGTCGCCCTCCTCGGCCCTGGGCTCCTGCCGGCACAAGGTGAAAAGTGATGAAGATCGGCAGAAAATCATCGACATCTTCAAGAAACACGACATCCGATACTTCTTCTACATCGGGGGCAACGACTCCATGGACACCGCCGATAAAGTCTCCAAACTCGCCCAAAAAACCGGCTATGAAATGCGTGCCGTGGGTGTCCCCAAAACCATCGATAACGACCTGGCGGAAACCGACCACTGTCCGGGCTACGGCAGCGTTATCAAATACCTGGCAACAATAACCATGGAAGCCGGCCGGGACACCGAGGCCATGTACACCGCCGACACCGTGAACATCATTGAAGCCATGGGGCGCAACGCCGGTTGGATTGCCGCCGGAACCGCACTGGCACGGCGAAACAATGAGGATGCACCACACATCATTCTGCTTCCGGAAGTTCCCTTCAACCGTGCAGCCTTCTCGGCAAAAGTTCAGCACTACCTGGATACCATCCACCGCTGTGTAATCGTCGTTTCCGAAGGTACCAAGTATCCAAACGGATCTTTTTTAAATGAAACCAAAGGCGACTTTGCCAAAGACGCCTTCGGCCATGTACAGCTGGGAGGCGCCGCCCAGGCCCTGCAGAGCATCGTTCAGGAAGACTGCAGGGTAAAAGCCCGGATCGCTATGCCCAGCACAATCCAGCGCGCCGGCGCCCATTTTGCCAGCCTCACCGACAACGAAGAAGCCTACGGCGCCGGCCGCCAGGCAGTGAAGGCCGCCCTGGAAGGAGTCACCGATAAGATGGTAACCCTTGTAAGAGAATCCGATGCTCCATACAAGTGCCACTACGGCCTGACAGACCTGAGCAAAGTTGCCAACGGCGAAAAGTTCTTCCCGAAAGATTGGATTACCGACGACGGATTTTTTGTAACTGAAGATTTCACCCGCTATGCCCTCCCGCTCATACAGGGGGAAACAAAACCGCCGATGCAGGACGGCCTCCCCCGGTACATCCGGACATCAAAACATTTCATATAAAATAGGAGAAATAACATGGTCCCATTCAAAATCGATCTGAAAAACAAAGTTGCCGCAGTTACCGGAGGCGGAGGCGTCCTCTGCGGAGCCTTTGCCGAAGCCCTGGCCGAATGCGGTGCAAAAGTCGCC
>QNBK01000462.1 GCA_003644105.1 Spirochaetota bacterium
CTCTGGGTTATAAAACGGTCGTTGACACCTTTTCGGAAGAAACTCCGACGGGAAAAATGTTTTTCAACAATGTTCTCGGGCGACTGCCGGGAAATACCGATCGACTGATCATTCTCGCCTCGCACTTCGATACAAAGGCGGGGATTTCGGAGGACTTTCAGGGCGCGAACGATTCGGGGTCCAGCTCGGGCATCTTGCTGGAGCTGGCCCGAGTGCTTTCGGAAGGTGCGCCGTTCGAAACCGAATTTCTCGTGGCGTTTTTTGACGGCGAGGAGTGCCGGACGAAATACGGCCCGACCGACGGCCTGCATGGCAGTCGTCGCTTGGCGAAGCAAATTTTGGCTGGCGGCGGAGCCGATTGGGTTGAGGCGGTAATTCTGCTCGATATGGTGGGCGATCAAGATTTGAACATCACCGTGCCGCGCAACAGCTCGCAGAAGCTGGTGAAAGAACTCTTTTTTGCGGCGCATGAGGTCGGCGTACGCCCCGTGTTCAGTCTTGGGCCGGGTTCGATTCTCGACGATCACGTTCCGTTTCTGCTGGCCGGAATGCCCGCAATCGATGTGATCGATTTTGAGTACGGCTCCGCGCCGGGACTGAACGACTATTGGCATACCCCGAACGATACGATGGACAAACTCTCCGCTGAAAGCATGCAGACCGTCGGCGATGTGGTGCTTCGCATGGTGGAAAATCTGCAGTAAGGGCGAGGTATATCTCGCCCCTACTGAGGATCCAAAACACCTTCGGCAACGAGCTGTGCATCCATTTCCGGCGTGAGGGGCAGGGGCAGGGGTGGAAGGCCATCGCGGATGGCATTCATCTGAACATTTTCAAGATGTGCGCGGAGAGCTTCACCCGTGAGGCGCGGTGCTTCTGGTTTCTTGGGTTTTGTGCTTTTGTTCGCTGCCGCTAACCGAGCGCTGCGGCGTCCGGCATAGGAGGAGCGCCGGGCGGCTTGTTGGCTTTTAGAAAGCGGCTCCGGCGTGTCGGACTCCAGTTTGAAGAGAGCCACTTCGCTTCCTTTGCGAAGCATCGCTTCAGAGGCGGAGAGGTCGGCTTCGATCAGTTCGAGCCCCCCTTCAACTTCCCCGATGCTTAAAATATAATTTTTCTTTTCTTTCGTATCAATGATCCCCGCGCGCACGTCGCCACCTGGCCCTTCGAAGAGCATCGAGAGGCGCAGATGACGGGCGAAGGATTGGTTGAGAGAGATCTGAACGGTTTCAGCTTCAAGCGGTTCTTCGCCGAAGGGATGTTTGTCGATAATGAGCTGGTAGCGGGCAAAGCCGTCTTCGGTCGCCAGGCCGGACAGGGCGGACATCAGTAGAATTAAGATGACGGCGTTTGTTTTCACAGCCACAGATTATCCGTTCTTGTTTGATTTTCGTCAAGGGAGTAGCCTTGCGGGATGAATATTGAATGTCGAATATCAAACAAGGAATGTCGAAGGATGTCGGATCATAAACTTCGGAGTTCGAAATTCGTTGTTCGGTGTTCTGCGGTTCTGTTGTTTGCGCTGTCGGCGCAAATAACCGTTGCGCAGATGCCGCATCAGGTGGCGGTGTTGGTGAACGAGAATTCGCAGGCCTCCAAAAAAGCGGCCAATGTGTTTGCGGGGGTTCATGGGGTGCCGAGCGGAAACATCGTTTACCTTAATCTTCCCGAATCGATCGTAAGCGGTCGCGCCGAGTGTACGCCCGAGGAGTTTGAAAAATATATTTATGACCCCGCCGTTGGAACGCTGATTGATCGTAATCTCGACGACCAGGTTTTGGCATGGGTCTATTCGGTTGATTTTCCCATTCGCGTTGTCACCTCCGCCAACGACCGCCAGCAGATGTCCATTATGGGGCTGACCTTCCTATACGGCAAAACACCCGATGTCGTGCAGGTCGAAAAGGGGCAGATTTCTTCTCTGTTTTTCGCTGGCCCCATGAAAGAGGGCGGCCCGAAAAATCCGCCGCGCTCCTTTGCTGTTTTCTCTGCGTCGCTTAAAAACAAAATGCCGTTGCCGTCCATGATGCTCGGTTACATCGGCGAAAAAGGCACCGACATGGATACGGTGCTTCGTTGCATTACGGACGGCGTTCGCGCTCGGCAGAGCGGGAAGAATCCGCGCATTCTTTTGGTGAAAACCGATGACGAAAAACGCTCCGGCCCGCGCGAGTGGCAGTTCGAGGGCGTAAAGACCGAAGTGGACATGCGCGGCGGCTCGGTGGTGATCACCACCAATCAGATGCTCATGCAAACCAACCTGATGGGTGTGATGACTGGCGCAGAAAATGTAAAACCGTCCGGCTTTGGAACCTTCGCGCCCGGCGCGATGGCGGAACATTTCACCAGCTGGTCGGCTGAATTTCAGAAGCGACAGAGCAAATGCACCGAGTGGCTCACCGCCGGCGCGACCGTGACCGCCGGCATGGTCACCGAGCCGTACAATGCGTGGGTCAAATTCCCGCACGCCCGCTTCTACGCCCACTACACCGCCGGCTGCACCGCGATGGAGAGTTTCTATCAATCGATTCTCAGCCCGGTGCAAGTGCTTCTTCTGGGGAATCCGCTTTCGCAGATTGCGACACTGCCCGTTCAG
>QNBK01000463.1 GCA_003644105.1 Spirochaetota bacterium
CGCTTGTGGTATTGGGTGTAAGCCAAAGTGCTTTTGAATCCATGAGGTTTTCAAACAGAACAACAGTTTTGTTGGCAGGACCAAAAGTCAAGAGACCTTTTCGCATAGCTTCCATCGAAGCAACCTGGATACCGCTCAGAAAAGAAATCACTCCATGTTGGAAGTCAAGATTATCATAAATGAGATCTGATGTTTTAACGGTAGGAACTCCATCCTCCATATTTAACTCACCGATTCGGGAATTTATATGATTAGGAGTTAGAATTCCTTTGGGAATATCGGTTGTCATTTTCATTTTAGGGGCTTTGGCAGTATCCATTGCAGAGGCGGTGCCTATGCCTATGACAAACATGCTGATAAGTAGTAGTAATAGTTTTTTCTTCATATTATTTCTCCTTTATTTAATTGTTTCAAGTGGTGATCTATTTATCAAAAAATGACTTTACTGCATAAACTCTTTGGTCAGTTTAGCCGCCCAGCCGTCTGCCCAGACAAAGGTTTCATCCTTGTCTTTTGGATAGTAAGCCCTAATTATGCCAGTCCATAGTTTACCTCTTGGTGTTCTTACAACATTATGCTCGCCCTCTTTTACAGGTTCACCAGATGCCAGGAAATTAATTGTGTATGTACCATCCTCATTTGCAATCATATCATCAGAGTTAATTGCATAATTCATGGTAGCGATATACCCGTTAGCATTGTACATGCTAAAAGAAAAGAATCCCTTTTTATCAAAGTGCAGGTTGGGTTTATCTATCGTAGCAGAGCGCCTGTCTCCTTTAGCGGAGAAGGAGGAATATACAGCATTCGTTCCTGACATACCTCCCCATCCAACGGCAACAACAATTCTAGCCGATGCGGGGTCTCTGCTGTCTACCGTTCCAAATCCTTTTTTAACCGTATCTTTTACAGGATGCTCAACAAAGTCACTGAGAATCTTGTACTTTACTTTACCAAGTGTTGAAAAATCGTATTTAACAGGTGGAGTCCAAGGTTCAGATGATTTATAGGTAATGGAAATGGCATCCTGGGCTTTATGGGCTTTTTTAAATCCTTCCTCTTCTGGAAGGTTTCTTAATAAACCCGTTCTGACAAGAACATAAGCGTGACGACCTTCAGACAACATTGTTTCATCAACTTTGACTGTTCCAGAACCCATTAATGTTTTAATTTCACTATGATTTATATCCAAAACCTGAATGTTTTGAAAACCATCATACTCTTTTGTGGTAATGGTAGCGCCACCTTTAACATCAAGAATGATTCTTGTATATAAAGTATCGCTATTCATTCTGATAATATCCTGGTTGTCAGTATTGGCAAATTCTCTTACAGGTCTGATGACATTGACCTTGTTATTATTTTGAGCAAGCTCTTTAAGAAAGGCTCGTGTTGAATCAGCATGAATAAAGTTTTCATTTGTTATAACAACACCATTCTTCGATTCTTTAGCCAAAGAATTAAAAGAAAGTAAACTTAAGGATATTGCGCTTAGGAGCATTACACCTGCGATTATTTTTTTTATCATTTTTTTTCTCTTTTTCTCTTTTTGAGGGTTTTTGTTATTTCAGCAGTTCAATCTCACCGGGCTTCCATGTTTTGTCATAGAAAGGTTTAAGTGGCCCATAATAACGAATCACCAGAAACCATGCTTTCCCAGGTGTTGTTTGAATCCAGTTTTCTTCATGCCCTTTTGGTGCTTTTGGACCAAAATAGATATCTACTGAGCCATCTTTGTTGTAAGCAAGTTTAGCAATCTTGCTGTTAATACTGGGGAACGGTTGATCTTTTGTCTGCAGCTCTGAACGTGTTTGTGTGTCATAGGCGACCAGTGACCAAAAATCTTTTGCCGGCACATCTTTAGGCAGGGTTACTTTATAGTTTTTATCTCCGTAGAGGATGTCACCGTTACTGTCCCTTACATTTCCTGCATAGTTTGAGCCGATCCCCGGAAGTTCCAATGCCATGGCAGGCGTGTTAACCGTTGCCTGGTAGAAGAAATGGATTCGTGCATCAAGGTTTCTGCCTGCTTCCTCCGTCATGTCAAGCCATCTGTAATCTCCACCGATGAAGAATGTTTTCCAGGAACTGTTTGGATAGAGATAGGCTCTTTTATCACGTGGGTTGAACATGATAGTACGCGCAGTTGCATTTCCCACCGTCACTGCATCTGTTAAGATTTTTTTCATTCTGGCATCGGGCATAAACTCTTTACCTTTTATGATACCAATGGCAGCTGCCTGTCCACGAAGTTCAGGGTCAATGAAGCTAATAGGTTCATGCTGAATCACATCGTTAAGCTCTTCAAAATAAGAGTATTTATTGGAGTGGATCGTATTGAAATATTTACCAGAACCTGAAACAAATTTCATCGGCTTGGGATTTGCTGCATCTTTTAATGGGTAGATCTTAAGACCATCTCTCCACATTTTTGCCGCAGTATCCGGTTTGCCATCTACAAGAAACCCTCTAAGAATCATCCAGTTACTGTAAGATTCTGACTTTGCGATCCAGACATCTCTCTTTTGGCCGTTGATCATGGCTTTGGTTGAGCTGTTATCTTTGAATGTGTTTGGTGTGACTTTC
>QNBK01000464.1 GCA_003644105.1 Spirochaetota bacterium
AGACGAGCATACACAGGCTGTGGCATTCAAGGAAAAAGTGTTCCCCCGGATGGCGGTTCTCCGAACTTGCGGAGACAACCTGGAACCCATGCTGGGAAGGGATTACTGGCCCATGCCCACCTACGAGGATATGCTTTTCCGGATGTAAAACAAAGTCCTCTATTCACCCCGGGGCAGCCCCGGGGTTTTTTTCGCTCTTATCCGCCCTTATTCGGAAAAAGGCCGTTGTTTGTTCAGATCAACGGTAAGGGGCGGTTCTTCCAACCCCCGGGCGAGTTCCCCGTTTTCCGCTATCTTCCGGCATGCTTTACCGTCAAAGGTGAGCCATGCAGCGTCCAATTCCTCGGCCAGGGCCACATAACAGGCATCGTACCCGGTGAGCCCCATAGCAATAAACCTGTCGGCACGGTTGAAGATATTATCAGTCATCGGATACCTCAATATACCGGATCGGAGTAATCGATTCACATCTTTTTCGTAAATTCGCCCCGCGTCAGGAAGTATTCTGTAGAGGACACTCAACACCTCATATGTAAACAGTTCCGGCACGGCAAACAGTTCCGGCCGGGTGATTACCTTTTTGAGAACCACATCAGCATGGGGATGGGCAAGACTACCCACATACCAACGTATTGCGGTAGAGGCGTCGATAACGTATCTCAATCCTCATATCCTCTGAGTTTCCTCAAAATCATTTCAGGATCTTCATCAGTTGTTCTGGAGCTGCGGTCTGAAACGATACGCTCGAAAACCTTCTCCGCCTCTTCTTCAACCTGCTTGTCGATAAACCGGGTTTTAAAGTCCTCAACGCTGATAAGAACTGCACGAAGTTCCCGGCCCTTGCTCACCAGTATCGGCTCCCCTGTTTCTTCCAGGGTTTTAAGAACATCACCGAATTGATTCCGGATTTTCAGCGCGTTTACAGTGATCATATTTCAAGTATCTGAAAGGAAACTCTACACGTCAAGTGTATAGCTGCATATACACGTTATATTTTACACAACCTGGCGGGACATCTCAGAACGAAAGAAAGCACGGGAAAAAATGAATGGTATCAGTAGAACCAGGGCAAAGCCTTCTCGCAAGTTCGCTTTGCGAACCCGCTGTATTCCGCTCATTTCGCCTGGGAATCATGGAGAATTTCAACCGTATAGGAATTAACTTTTCCATGGACGATTTCGGTACCGGTCATTCATCATGGATATACCAGATGATAAAAGTGATATGGCCATCAGTAAATCAATTATCAACATGGGTAAAACTCTGAATTGTCAGATTGTCGCTGAAGGTGTGGAAACTGAATCACAGCTCGCATTTCTTAAAGAGGAGGGCTGTCACATGATTCAGGGCTGCCTGTTCTACAAACCCCTGCCCCTTGTTGAGCTGCTGATAGTTTTGAAAAATCCTGTTGACCTCTGACGCCGGTAACTCTTAATTCTTATTCCTGAAGGCCGCTCTTCAGCCATTTCCGCAGTTCTCCGGTACTGTCAGCTCCCATCCATCTGTGTTCATACTCATCCTGACTGACAAAACGGGCAATTGAGGCGAGAACTTCAAGATGGAGGTGCCGGACATCACCGGTACCGGTGCAGACAAATACCGCATGTACTTTCGGTGCTCTGTCGGAAAACAGTATGCCTTCCTTGCTCCGATAACAGACGATACCGAACTGCTGAAGATCACCATCCAGGACGATATGAGGAATAGCGGTGAAAGGCGTTAATGCCGTACTGATATCCCGTTCCCGCTCGGCGAGAGCCGATTCAATTACTCCGGATTCCACTTTAAGTATTTTCGAGAGGTCTGCCGCACTGCGGCGCCAGAGGTCATCCAGACCCGGAAAATCCGAATCCAGATCGAACACCGATATTTTGTCCAGAATATCAGAGTCGCTCAATGGAGGCATGCGGTCCCGGTTCTCAACAATTTCCAGGAGCTCCTTATCCAAGCCCTCATCCTGCCACCGGGAATCGACAACACGCTTGAGAAGGTGAACCAGAGCAAAATCGTGAATGGCCCGCTTCCGACCGTAAAAAGCATAGACAAGAAGACTCGCGGCCATGAAACCCAGAGCGATGGCAAATGCCTGCCAGCCCATATCCGCCAGGAGAAAGAGGTAAATAAGAATGGCCAGAATCTGAGGGAGAGGATAGAGAGGAGACTTGAAGAGAGGCTTGTAATTCTCCAGCCGACTTTCTCTGAGGATTATTACGGCAATGTTGGCAAGTATATAGGTGAGCATGAACACCGCCGATGCCGTTTTTACCAGAAACTCCAGATTGAGCTGAAGACTTAACACGACGAAAAGTCCGGTAAACAGTATAGCGGTATAGGGTGTTCCTGACTTTCGGCCCACCCGTGAGATAAACCCGGGAAGCAGTCCGTCCCGGGCCAGAGCCAGAGGGTAGCGGGAGGCGGACATGATGCCGGCCAGAGCGGTGGTAACAAAGGCAATTGCCGCAGCTGCCGAAATAACAATCCATCCGAGTCTTCCGGAAAATCCGGCGGCAGCATCGGCTACCGGATTGAGGGATGTTGAAAATTCCTCCCCGGAGAGAAGTCCGGTTGTTACTA
>QNBK01000465.1 GCA_003644105.1 Spirochaetota bacterium
CCATTCCGACAGTACTGTCAATATCCAAGGTTCAGAACTTTCAGAACCGGTACTACAACTAAGCTGCGAGGAATAGATGGAACTGCATATTGTACTGCTCGAACCGGAGATTCCCCAGAACACCGGCAGTATCGGCCGCACATGTATGGCCATCGCTGCCCGGCTGCACCTTATCAAACCTCTGGGGTTCTCCCTGGAAGATAAATACCTTAAACGGGCGGGACTGGACTACTGGAAGGACCTGGATGTGGAGATTCACGAGAGCTGGTATGCCTTTACCACAGCTTATCCCGATGCACCCCTGTGGTATTTCACAACAAAAGCCTCCCGGCGTCATGATGAAGTGAAGTACGGAGAACGGGTTTTTCTTGTTTTCGGTAAGGAGACAGCGGGGATACCGGATATGCTGCTTAAAAAGGCAGTGGAAAACTGTGTTCGGATTCCACTATTGGAACGGGCCAGATCTTTAAACCTTTCAGTCGCTGTGGGAGTGGCCGCATTTGAGGCTCTCAGACAGGGGAGGTTCGCCGGCCTTTCAGAATCAGATCCCGAAGGCCGACTTTTTAACAATTTACCAGAGTTCCCTTAGAATAATCCGCTTACCTTTCCCGTTACCGGATCTATATCAATACTCATGTAAGCCGGTTTGGATCCAAGACCGGGCATGGTTCTGATGTTTCCGGCCAGGGGATAGACAAACCCCGCACCGGCACTCAACCGGGCATCACTGACAGGGAAA
Organism: Spirochaetota bacterium; assembly: GCA_003644105.1. Classification (GTDB taxonomy): domain Bacteria; phylum Spirochaetota; class Spirochaetia; order DSM-2461; family DSM-2461; genus UBA2779. Next base: position 740 of record QNBK01000465.1, read on the forward strand.
GTGAATCCTTCAGGATCGTTCTTCATGGCCGGATCGTGACTCAGGGACAGGTGGGTTTTAGCCATACAGATCGGCAGTCCACCATGTCCGTCGGTTTCAAACTGTGCCAGAAGATCTTTAGCCTCAGACGAGTAGGAAACATCGCCGGCCCTGTAGATCTTGTCGGCCAGTATCTCAATTTTATCTGTAAGAGAAGATTTCAAGTCGTAGAGATATCTGAAATCTCCACCCTTGTCACAGGCCTTATCAACAGCCTCTGCCAGGGCAGCCGCACCCTCACCGCCGTTGGCGTGGTGGGTAGTCACAACCGCATCGAAGGCTCCGGCCTTCCGTGATGCTTCGATAATCAGGTTATGTTCGGCATCTGTATCGGTGGGGAAAGCATTTACAGCAACAACACAGGGAATGCCGAACAGAGCGACGTTCTCGATATGGCGCCTCAGGTTCCCGAGACCGGCAGAAAGCAGTTCTGTATTCTCTTCGGTGTAGGCCTTATCCAGAGCCCGGCCCGGAGTTACTTTGGGTCCACCGCCGTGCATTTTCAGAGCCCTTACAGTGGCTACCATAACAACAGTATCGGGGATAAGTCCGGAAGCCCGGCACTTGATATCAAAGAATTTCTCCATGCCGATATCAGAACCGAAACCGGATTCGGTTACCAGGTAATCCGAATACCGTGCCGCTACCATGTCGGCTATCACAGAAGAGTTACCATGAGCGATATTGGCAAAGGGGCCTGCATGAACAAAAGCCGCCTGTCCTTCCAGAGTTTGAAGAAGATTAGGTTTAAGAGCATCCTTCATCAGAACCGTCATGGCCCCGGCAACACCCAGAGCCTCTGCGGTGAGGGCTGCACCTTTTTTGGAACGGGCCATTACCATGGAACCGATACGGCGGCGCATGTCAGCCAGATCTTTGGAGAGAGCCAGGATGGCCATCAGCTCACTGGCTACGGCAATATCGAAACCGGTCTGACGTATCGGTCCATCACCCATATCACCGAGGCCGGTAATCACATTCCGCAGGGAACGGTCGTTCATGTCCAGAACACGTCTCCAGGAAACGGCATAGGGGTCAACAGAAAGTCTCTCAAGACCCTGCTTGGCCAGGAACTTATCTCCCCAGCGTCCCTCATGATATATACGGGCATCAATGGCTGCAGCACCCAGGTTATGAGCTGCAGAAACGGCATGAATATCACCTGTAAGATGAAGGTTGAACTCCTCCATAGGAACAATCTGACTGTAGCCGCCGCCGGCAGCACCGCCCTTGATACCGAAGGTGGGTCCCATGGACGGTTGTCTGATCGCACAAGCTGCTTTTTTTCCGATATATCCGAGTCCCTGAGTCAAGCCGACTGTTGTTGTGGTTTTACCCTCACCCAGAGGTGTCGGTGTAATTGCGGTTACATCGATATACCTGGCCTTGGGAGCCCGTTTCATGTCGGTAAGCAGGGGATCGATTTTTGCGATTTCAGTGCCGTAATTGATGATAGCCTTCTCCGGAATGTCATACGCCGCCGCGATATCGGCTATCGGGCGAACTGTAGCGGATTGGGCGATTTCGAGATCTGATTTAAATGCCATATTTTGGTCCTCCGAGAATATTGAGTCTTCATAATATATGATTTTTCGATGAATGGAATAAAATCAATTTATATTTATTCAAGAAATTCTCAATATTCCCATAGAAAACCGATTATCTTAACCATTCGGGGATGAATATCTGAACTTTTCTGATCCCTTCACCATCAACCGTATACGCTATATCTCCAACTACCACAGTCGAAAGAGCAAAGACATCCGGACAGCTGGTAAGTAGAACCGGCCTTGAA
>QNBK01000109.1 GCA_003644105.1 Spirochaetota bacterium
AGTTCATTCCCGAATGAGCGCCGGGAAAGCATGGTTTCATACCCCGCGGCTCTGCCGCGGAACAGGGAGTCGCTTGAGCGACTCCGGGTCCAGGGCTTTGCCCTGGGGTATGATACCATTCATATTCAGTATCAATTGTATAATATTCAGACCAGAGGAAACGCCATGAAAAAAGAAATCACAATCCGGGAGTTCGCAGACGAGCTGGTTGAAAGGCTGAACGCGGATAAAACCGTCGACTGCTGCAAGCAGGAGCTTTTAAATCTGGCTGCGATTGTCAAGGACAAACTGGCCGATCACCTGATTAGTGTGGAGTGGAAGAGTTAGCACCTTTTTACGGGATTGCAGCAATTTATACTAATCTCTTTATCAGGTTTTATTGACTTACTCCCCTTCTATATGTAATATTATCATATATATTAATAATGTAATTACAGCAAATACCTTACAGATAGACTATGGATCATTTGACTAAGGTCAACTGATGAATTAAAAAGAATACTGATAACTCGATAAGAGGAACAATTGAAAGATGCAAGTGAACTCTGCAGTAAAAGCGATTAATGTACGCTACAGTGAATTGGCTGAAGAAAGCTGCTGTTTGTCCTGCGGCGGAGCTATCAATCATGCCGGAGTCGAATCCGGTGAAATCTGTGCCGATCTGGGTAGCGGCAGAGGCCTGGATGTCATTAAGATGGCCCAGGCAGTCGGAGCTGAAGGCCGGGCATACGGTATCGATGTCTCTGAGGGTATGATTAGGAAGGCGAGGAAGAACATTGATAAGTTCGATGTTATGAATGCCGAAATAATCCAGAGTGCCCTGGAAAGTCTTCCTTTTAAAGACGGGGAGCTTGATCTGATTATCTCCAACTGCACAATTAACCACGCCGAAGATAAAAGAGCTGTGTGGATGGAGATTGCCCGTTCTTTGAAATCCGGGGGCCGGTTTGTTGTCAGTGACATCTATTCCATGGAAGAGGTTCCTGAAAAATACCGAAACGACCCCGAAGCCGTAGCCGAGTGCTGGGCGGGATCTGTAACAAGGGATGAATATCTGGATCAACTGGCTGGAGCCGGATTTGGAAACCTGGATATTCTCGAGGAAAGTGCGCCTTATGAGAAGGCACAGATTCAATGTGTAAGCTGGACGATCAGGGCCTATAAGGCATGATCGCCGGAAAATTTATATTAAGGAGATGCTGATTATGAAGAAAAAAGGTATGAAAACCTTGATTCGGAAGAAGCAGGCATCCGGGAAAAATGTAGCACAGTGCTGTGCTAAAATTTCTCCTGTTGTGGCCGGCTGTCACGACTGAGGTTCTAACCAGCGGCCGGGTCCTTCGGGACTTGGCCCTTTTTTTGAAGGTTAAGTAATATGCAGTTCAATTATTCAAAGCACAACATTTTCGGTAAACTCTCTGATTCTGATGACTATTACATCATCAATCCCCTCCGGGGAGAGGCTGATTTTCTGGATGCTGAAAGTGCCGGGGAGTACCAGAGCGGTAATTTCTCAGAACCCGAAGACTGGGTGAAGAAAGGCTACCTTGTAGACTCCTATAAAGAAGAAGAGCAACTGTTCAAGAACGGTTATCTGGATTTTCTGGAGGCCCGGGATGAATCAGAAGTTCAGATATTCTGGGTGCCTACCTATGCCTGTAACTTCGGATGTACCTACTGTTACCAGGAAGAGTACGCTCCGAAATCCGCAGGAAATACTCTGGAAGTTCAAAAGGCTTTCTTCGAGTATGTGAGAACGGAGTTTGCCGGACGCAAAAAGTACATTACTGTTTTCGGTGGTGAGCCTCTTCTGCCCACAGCCTCCCAGCGGGCCCTGCTGGAAGACCTGATAGAGAGGGCGAATGAGCAGTCTCTGAGCCTGGCCTTTGTTACCAACGGTTACAGTTTGGAGGATTATATTCCCCTGCTGAAGAAGGCCTCAGTACGGGAAATTCAGGTAACCCTGGACGGGATCGGTGAAACCCATGACATCAGACGTCCCCTGAAAAATGGCGGAAGCACATTCGACCGTGTTGTCAGTGGTATCGATGCGGCCATCAGGAACAAGTTTCAGGTAAACCTGAGAGTGGTACTGGATCGGGATAATATTCAGGATCTTCCCCGGCTTGCGTCCCTTGCACGTGAGAAAGGGTGGCTGGATTCCGGTTATTTTAAAACCCAATTGGGACGTAACTACGAACTTCACAGCTGTCAGAAAGACCAGGACCGTCTGTACGACCGGGTGGGAATGTATCAGGACGTGTACGATCTGGTGAAAAAAGACCCGACGATACTGGATTTTCATAAACCCGCCTTCTCCCTTTCCAAGTTTCTCTGGGAAAACGGGGAATTGCCGGAAGCTTTGTACGACAGCTGCCCGGGATGTAAAACCGAGTGGGCTTTTGATTACACAGGTAGCTTCTACAGCTGCACGGCAACGGTGGGTAAATCCGGAGAGGAGTTGGGAACTTTCTTCCCTTCAATCAGCAGGAAAGACAATCTTATCGAACAATGGGAAGACCGTGATGTCACTACCATCCCCAAATGCAGGACATGTTCCCTGCAGCTTGCCTGCGGCGGCGGTTGTGCGGCTGTGGCCAAAAACAGAGAGAACACTGTATCTGCCCCGGACTGCCGTCCGGTGGACAAACTGATGGGTATGGGGCTCTCCCTGTACATCAATCAAATCGAAACGGAGTAAATAAAATGGCTGGAAAAATCAAAGAAATTAACGAAGCGGACTTTCAGAAGGAAGTACTGGACAAAAAAATGGCAGTGGTGGATTTCTACTCCACCGAATGTCCTCCCTGTGATGCCCTGGCATCCAAATATGAGGCCTTGAGTGAGATTTACGGTGATGATGTCGCCTTTACAAAAATATTCAGACAGGGGAACAGGGAGCTGGCGGCAAAATTGGATGTCAGCGGCTCACCTACACTTCTGTTTTACAAAGATGGTGAAGTAACCGGGGATAAGCTTGGTGGTGGAATACTGCGCAGCGACATCGTGAGGAACCTTGATGCACTTGTTGGTGACGGAAAGGCGAAAGAACTTCATGCAAAAATCAAACCCGTGGAAACTGAAGCAGATGTTGTTGTTCTCGGCGGCGGTCCTGCCGGATTAACAGCCGGTGTTTATCTGGCACAGGCTCATATTCATACGGTGCTTGTTGATACCGCACTTCCCGGGGGCTATGTTTCCACCACCCATCAGGTTTCCAACTATCCCGGGTTCATTGAGCCTCAGCAGGGATTTATGCTCAGCCATTATATGAGTGAGCAGGCTAGAGCCAACGGTGTTGAGTTCAAGGTTGCGGTTGAGGTTGATAATGTTGACCTCGAAAACAAGCTTGTGAAGATTGACGGATTCGAAACAATCAAAGCCAAGAAGCTGATTATTGCCACAGGTTCCAAACCCCGACCCCTGGGTATCCCCGGAGAGACTGAGTTTGCCGGTAATGGCGTCAGCTACTGTGCCACCTGTGATGCCAAGTATTACCAGGACAAGGAAGTTGTTGTTATCGGCGGAGGGAACTCAGCGATTGAAGAAGCTCTCTTTATCGCCAGGTTTGCAAAGAAGATTACCATTGTCCATCAGTTCGATCATTTCCAGGCCAACAAAGAAGCCCAGGAGAAACTCCTGGCTCACGGTGCTGTAGAAGTTCTCTTTGAGCATGAGCCCCGGGAATTCAAGAAGTACGGCAACATGGACATGGGTGTAGTTGTAGAGAACCTGAAAACCGGCGAGAAATCTGAAGTCCGCTCCAACGGTATATTCGTGTTTGTCGGGTTCATCCCGAACCTGGAAATTTTCGGTGACAAGCTGAAACTCGATCAGTGGGGATATCTGGAAACGGATGTGGAGATGCGTACCAACATCGACGGTGTCTTCGCCGCCGGTGATGTCACCTCAAAGCGTTATCGTCAGATTACCACCGCCGTTTCCGACGGAACTATCGCCGGAATTGCTGCTGGGAAAGAATTGGAATAAAGCCTCTAATCTATTGTACAAATAAAAAACCGCCGAATTACCGGCGGTTTTTTAATTCAGCTGCGGGTGCTTTCCAGAAGTCTTGTGAGTTCCGCCCGGGGTTTGGGGCCAACCAGGAAATCCCGGATTATTCCGCTTTCAATCACCACGGTGGAAGGCGTTCCCATCACACCGAAAGCTCTTGCCGTGTCCATATCTTTGGAAATATCCACTTTGAAACAACGGGGATTGTTCTTGGTATAGCCCTCTACTACCGGAGTCATACTTTTACATGCACCGCAGGAAGGGCTGTAGAAATAGAACAGGGATGTTTTACCATTTTTTATCGCTTTTCCCCGGGCACCGCTCAGTTCAGGTGCGGTTTTCCCTTTCTTTCTTGACATCTTGAATACCATGAATTTCTGGAATCCGAAAAAAAGAACTACAATGGCGATTACTACAATTATTACTACGTTCATTCATTGCCTCTATATATTGTTTGATTAATATATCGGGGCTCGGCCTTGAGGTCAATTAAAGTATTAATCCCTATCGCAATAACCGGGTATTACGGCAGTTGGTTGATAGCGCTTTCCGGAACTGAGCTGTAGTTGATAAACCAGTCAACGCTGCCGTCGGCATGTCTGAACTCCACATCCAGAGGTACCGAAGGAACCATCCAATAAATCTGGTTTCTCTCAGTGTAGGAGGAGTTCATGGTTACAACTAAATCGTCAGGTATATCGTCAAGTCTGCCCAGACCATCGTATTTATCATGTGTACCTGCCGGGTAGGTATAAATCTCATCCCCGTCACCTTCCAGTTCAATATTTAATTTTGCAGCATTCAGATGGATGATAACCGTATAATTTGTTTTTTCCGACAGTTTGAGGTTGCGAATCCATCCTCCTTCAGGGTTTCCGTCGATGTCAACTTGAACATCGTAGGTTCCTGCGGGAATTTCCCCTCCGTTATCCCAGAGGAAATTCATATCCACCGGGGAACCAGTTTCGACTGAAATAAACTGTTTCGGGAAAACATTCCCGGCGTTTTCCCCTTTGGTCCACTCGCTGTCGAAGGTAGCCTGTGTCGTACCGTCGGAAAGATTCGTGTTCTTTTCCGTTTCAAAGCGTATGGCGCCGGTCCAGATTTCTCCGAAATCGACAATAATCGGAGCCGCCTCTTCTTTCTGCTCGGCTACTGCCGGCGGTGCTACAATAGCTGTGGCACATCCAGAAAGAAAAATGATGAGTGAGGTTAAAATAACCGGTACAAACTTCATGTGATTCTCCATTTAGTGAGTATTCAATATAAAAATACTAAACCTGAATAAGATAATGTCAACTTACAGTTATGAAAGATAAGGTGCTTTTTAGCTGTTTTTCGTTTTTCCCGGGAGAGCCCGGTTGCAATTCTGGTCTCTGTAGCCAAAATCATCCCCCCTCAAAAAAAAGAGCAACCGAAGTTGCTCTTTTCTCACACTTATGCTGTTTCTGAAATTACTTAACTACTTGATAGTTAACAAAGCTTGATCCACCCCTTGTACCGGCATTGGAAAAACCAACAACTGCAAGGTTAGCAAAAAAGGTTTCATTTTTTTTAGGCTTGGGCCAGTCCTTTGTATTGACTGTAATTGTCCCAGATCCTGCTGAATATTCCACTCCATTTACATACCAGATGTAGTCTACAGTGTCAGTCGTGCTTTTCGTTGAAGCTGTGATGGTAAAGGTATCTCCGTGTTTTAGTATGTCCCCTTCTTCAGGTGGAGTCGTCAAGTCAATAACAAGTGGATCGCCAAGCTCAGGAGAAATAACAATTTCTACATCTCCAAGAGCTCCTGTGTTAATTCCATCGTAGGAATAAACACCATTGGAGGTATCATTAGCTGCAATTCTAACAACTTCTGCATTTCCAGCAACGGTTGTTACGGTGAAAGTACCGTTTCCATTATCAACCGTATCAAAGAACTGGGTGAGGAGTGTGTAATAGCCCTGGGCATGCTGTCCATTATAATTTGCGGTTCTCGTTGGGACGTCTACTGTGTAAACAAGGGTATCAGATATACCTGAGTAGGAAAGCAATGTTGATGAAACTCCCGGGGCGTCCATTTGATTGTCCGCTGCTACAGTCCAATCAATATTGATATTTAGTGTACCGTTCCCTGCAACAGGAGTTACAGAAACGTTCGCTGTTACCTGGGAGGATGGATTAACAATTGTGGTTGTACTTCCGGTACCAATAATATCACCGGCAGCGTTTTTACCATCAACCTGTATGGTCCATTCACCAGTTTGTAAACTGGAAATAATTATAGTTCCTGCAACGTCCAGTTCCTGAAATGTATCAACGCCATCTTCATGATCGCCATAAATATCGTATGTTACGATATCCATGCTTTGTGTTGGAAGTATTGATCTGGCAGTCACTCCATCATCAAAACTCATCAGGACTGTGCCGCCAAGTGCAGATCCTAAACCGACATTGCAAGATACTCCTATAAGAGCTAAAAGTATCATTAATCCTAATAAAGTCTTATTCATGAAAACCTCCATAGTTTTTACACTCATACATAAACAACCTGTACCCAACATAAAGCAGTAAGCGTGCCAAAATCGGAAATTCGATAAAAGGCTATGTGGTAAGGAATTATATATTAGTATATGTGGGTTGATGGGCTATGTTGCATGCATAATCTATGCAGAGTGAATACGTTTCACCTGGATAAACTGTTGCCCTCATGAATATCTTGGTTGGAAAAAACTGAATCGCCACGGCTTTTTCTGGAGATATAACGTAAGCATCAATTTTCCAGGCCATTATATGTGTATCGATTAACTGTCTCCGGTTTCAAAATTCCATTTCAGATATCCATACGGATTCAGACCATTCATTTTGGCTGTTTCAATCATTGAGTAGAAGAAACATGAGGCATAGGAAATCGCCTTTTCCAAAAGCACTGGAAGGGCGAACCTGTTCCTGGCGTGTCTGAGAAAGTCGCTAATGTAATTTGGCTGCATTACGACCTCCGGATTCCTTTTTCTTCTTCATCCCGCTATTCGCCCTGAACGGACAGGAGAATGCTTCCGGATATATTGATACGGTATCCTGGGACACTCACTACGAAGAGAGGACCGCTTCGGGGGAGAGGGGCCCCGGAAGTCTTATCGTCGCGTCAGCTTCTTCGGATGTCGGCGTCGCACGTTTCAGTTATACATCCGGCATGATTGCGGATGTGTACTGCCCCGAAAACAATGATATCAGTGAACTGAAAAGCGTGGTTATTCTGGTATCAGGAGATACTGATACTCACGCAATAAGAGCGTTAGGCAGGGCTCTGAAAGATACCGGCCAGTATCTGCAATGGGGGCAGGTGATTGCAGAGGCGGGCTATGACTCCATTGTCTCTACAGCTTTCTTGATATCCTCAAAGTCTTCCATGAAAGTGGATGCGGCGGCTTTTCGCATCACCCTCCCGGAAAGGTTCTGAAGATACCTATTTTGTCCGGGTTACATCACCATTACTATCGAAGCAGTGCCTAAAATCGGCCCAGATATAATGAAACTACGGCACGAACGAGGTCAAATAAAGCCCCGGCTTAACTCGAAAACCGGTCCGGATTGTTGTTCAGGGAAAAACATACAGAACACATTCAGGCAAACTTGCGATCTCTTCGTGAGACGAGGTAGGCTGCCAGAGCCGCAATAAAAAGGACTCCCGCAGCGATAAGGATCCCAACATCCAGTCCGAGGCGGTCTCCAACACAACCAATTGACCACGGCCCGATCAGCCGGCCAATCATCATCAATCCATAGACAACTGCAGTTGCCGATCCTGTTCGTCACGGAAGATGACCATGGGCTAATGCCATGGTTAAAGGGATAGTCGCACCAGTTAGGACTCCAGCAAGAATGAAGCCGGCGATGGCTACGAACGGAGAGGCAAGAAGGACAGACCCGACCAGTACAACCCCGCCGAAGACACTTCCCCAAATCAACACACGGGTCTCGCCGATTCGTGATCCTATTCGTGAGACCAGAAATCGACTTGCGATAATTCCGGCCCAATAAAACGACAGCCCGGCACTGGCAATGGCCGGTCGCACGCCCAGGGTTGTCTCCAGATAATACGGTAGCCAGGAAGTTGTCCCGACTTGGTGGACTGCGTAGAACAGGACGACGAACCCAAGAAGAATCACACTTACCCACTGGCGCCGAGTATTTTCTGGATCCGGCACGCCGTCCTTGGCTGATATTTCCGTTTCATCGTCGGCAGGCGATGCATCCGCGAGACTCAGGTATCCGCGTGTCCTGATTAGTGACAGGGCTGCGACGGTAAGGTAGGTTCCGCCGACGATCCAGTAAACAGAATTCCAGGGCAGCGATTGGTCGAGGAGCCAACGGGCCATGCTGGGACCAATGAATGCACCGATTCCATATACCATGTGCAGGACGGTCATCGTTTGCGTCCGATTCTTCGGCGCAAGGTCGCCTGTATGGGCATTGAGTAGCAAATCCAGAAACCGTGCGACGATGCCTAGAACAAAAAAAACGACCACAAGTACCCAATAACCGGGAGATAAACCCGCCAAACCTAGCAGAAGACCTACGAGGACAACTGTAATCAGGATCCACAACGGCTTGCGAATCCTATCGGCGAGCAGGAGGCCGGCGAACATCGCTGTCAGGCCCCCGGTGCTTTCGGCCGAAACAATAAGCCCTCCCTGGGAGAGGGTCAGACCGAATGAGCGAATCATTTCCGGGAGTGTCGTACCGATCATGATCGCCGCAACACCGAGAAGTGCCATGAATACGTCGTTGGTGAGAAGGCCGCGTCTCTGATTTGTCACAATGGTGTGAGTGTAGACTTACCACCGGAAAGATGATATGGCAAGACTTTTCAGGACAAATATTCACGCATCATTTCGACGAAAAGTACAGCCATGCAATATCTTTTTTGGAATTCTTAAAAACAGGA
>QNBK01000466.1 GCA_003644105.1 Spirochaetota bacterium
ACTGATTTCTGAACTAAAAAAAATACATGAGATTGAACAAGCCACTCCGGATTATTTAGCTTTTCATACTGCTGTTCCTAATGATCCAATGTATCCATCTCAATGGGGTCATAATAATACATCACAAATGTTAAGCTGGAGTTCAAATACATATGAGCATACGGGAGCCGCTGTCGGTACATATGGCTTTGATACAAATGCAGAAATAGGGTGGTATGGGACACAACCTTATGGAGATTCGAATGTAATAATAGCCATAATTGATTCAGGAGTTGATGCAGATCATCCTGATTTGAATCAAGTAACAGGATATGATTTCGGAGATGCTGATAACGATCCAGATGATGATAGTGCAGAACCAGGACATGGTACAGCCTGTTCTGGAGTTGCTGCAGCTATAGCAAACAATAATTTGGGTGTTGCTGGTATTGCCGGAGGATGTAGTATTATGCCCTTAAAAGTTGCCGACAATGATGGTAATATGGCATTTTCATCAATTGATAATGCTATCTACTATGCAGCTGATAATGGAGCGGATATTATAAGTTTAAGTTTGGGGGCATCTGTAGATCCTTCGCAAGTTCCTAGTACGGAAACTGCTTTATCATATGCCTTGAGTGCAGGAGTAACAATTTTTGCTGCAACTGCTAATGCCAATAATTATACGATCGATTATCCTTCAAACAGCCAATATGTAATTTCTGTAGGTGCAGCATCTCCATGTGACGGAAGAAAACGAAGTAGTTCGAATTCAGGAGAGGTTAATCCTGGCAATAGTACTGATCCTAATGGGGTAACATGTGATAATGAAATATGGTGGGGTTCCAATTATGGTGTGAATACACAAGATGCTCGTGATGCAGTTGATATAATCGCTCCAACAATACTTCCAACAACTGATATTGGTGGTTCCGGTGGATATAATACTAATGCCGGTAGTGCCGGAGATTATTCCATGTGGTTTAATGGTACTTCCTGTGCTACACCTTATGCCGCTGGTGTAGCAGCATTGATTAAATCAAAATATCCAACTTGGACACCTGCTCAAATCAGAGCACAAATTGTTAATACTGCTATTGATATTGTAAATGTTGAATCTTCTGTTGGCTGGGACAAGTACAGTGGTTATGGTCTGGTTGATGTAGGTGCAGCTATTGGTCCAGAAGGATACCCTCTTTGTACAATAACCAATCCATCGCCAAGCGAAGTGATTGAAAGAGGTACAATTGAAACAATTACGGTCTCTGCTTCGGATCCCGGTGGTTCTCTTAATAATGTAAAAATCTATATCGATGATATTTTACAAATTACTCTTCTTTCATCTCCATATGAATACTCATGGGAAACCGAATTTGAATCTTTAACCAACCACACAATAAAGGCAACTGCCACTGATAACGATCTGAATGAAACTGATGATGTTATTGTTGTTCGAATTGCGAATCCTCAAGAAAATTTATTCACAGATGATTTTGAGACAAATAAAGGTTGGACTTTGTCTGGTGAATTTGAAAGAGGAGCACCAGGTGGATTAGGTGGTGATCATGGAAATCCTGATCCAGGTTCTGCTTATGCAGGCTCTAATGTTCTTGGAGTTGACCTAACAGGACTTGATAATTATTCTGGTGATTATGAAACAAGTTTGGCTGATCGTGCATATAAGGCAGAATCACCTGCTATAGATTGTTCTGATTATAATAATATAACATTAAGTTTTTTTAGATGGTTAAATGTTGAACAACCAGCATATGATCATGCTTATATTGATATTAATAACGGTACTGGTTGGCAGCAAATTTGGACAAATACAGCAGGAATAGAAGATGCAGCGTGGTCTCAGCAAAACTTTGATATTTCTACATATGCTAATGAACAAGCAATGGTTCAAATTAGATTCTGCATGGGAGGTTCTGATACATCTTGGCAATACAGTGGTTGGAATATCGATGACCTGATTGTTTCCGGAGAAAGTACAATTATTCCAGGTTATGGTGGAAGTAGTAACCAAGGTGATCCTACTCAACCAGTAATTGTAGATATTGATCCGATTGATATTGGTGGAATCCCGATTGACCCTGATGTTTCGATTGATCCTGAAGGTTCAGTTGGATTGACAGTAGATGTAACTGTTTCTGAGGATGTACAAAGTGGAGCACCTGTTCCCAATCCCGAAGCAGTTCAGATTTCTTATAATATTTCAATTATAGGTAATATCACTGGTTTAACGGTAGATTTCGATCTATGCTTTGATGGTTTAACAGGCTTATCAAGTATTTTATGGTATAATGGTTCAACTTGGCTTGTTCCAGATAATATACAATGGGAAAACCCCGCAGGTCATGTAACTTTCAGCATTACATTCCCATCCAGTCGAGGAAGTAGAGATGGTTCTACAGAAATTATCTTAGGAGATGACAACCCGCTTCCAGTAACTTTATCTTCTTTGCAAGCTTCGTTTATAAATGATCATGCAGTATTGCAGTGGATCACCCAGAGCGAAACCCAGAATGCAGGTTGGAATGTTTACCGTGCAGAATCTTCCAATTCGGAACAACGCCTTAAGATA
>QNBK01000110.1 GCA_003644105.1 Spirochaetota bacterium
GCTTCGAAAATCTTATAAACATCCATAAAGCTGATTTTTTCGGGGGCTTTCTCCAGGGCAAAGCCTCCAGTGGGGCCCCGGGTGGAAGAAACCAGCCCGCTCTTCTGCAGCTTCCCGAACACCTTGGCCAGATGAGCTTCTGAGGCTTTTAAGTCGGCGGCGGCGGATCTGACGTTGATACGCTTCGGCGCAATACCCGCCAGGAGGCCCAGACCGTGGATGGCCAGAGAGGTTCCCTCTGAAATGTTGACAAGGCTGTTCATCAAATCTCCACGAAATACGTATTTAAGTACTAGAATACCGAAATAGATATTCGAGGTCAATATAGATTTTATAAACACAAAAGCTCCACAGCAACGCCGGGAGCTTTTGATAAAAGGAGAGATGAATGAAAAAGTTATCAGAGGTGGTTAGTCCCTGATGACTGACTTAAATATAATGATGAATTGTGAACCTTTGGTGAACACTCGGTGTCTTTATCGCGGAATCCTTATGGTATTAATGAGGTTTTTTCAGGCTTATTCTGTATTTATGAGCCATCATGTTCGGCCTGTAGGATTCTTTATTCTTTCTCAAACCCTCGGTTCCCAGGTCCTGCTCCAGGTTCAGGTATTCATAATCAGGGCAGAAATCCACTGTGAACCGGCTGAAGAGAAATTGATAAATCCCGTTGAATCGGACATCCGCTTTGGCAAAATGAATGGTGAAGGTGTCGTCGTTCAGGGCCTCTCCCAGGAGAAATCCCGCAGGTTTACCGTCGGCAAAGGCCAAAGCACCGGTAAGGCCGAGTTCTCCCTGCATCAGTAGAGCCTCTTTGCACTGGGCGTAATCACTGGTTGTCATTTCCTGAGAAGAGAATTCCTGCCATATGTCCAGTATCCCGATGGCCTCGTCCAGTACCTCCGGGGTAAGAGGGACAAGGAGAGCTTCATAATTCTTGAGAAACTGGTTTAATCGATTCTTTTTTTTATGCAGTTTTTTTCCGGGATAGGTTTTAAACTTTTCAGTAAGAAACAGGTAGTCTGAGTCATTCGGATTGTAGGTTCTGGTGAAATCTTTTTCGTTGAAGCACTCCAGCCATTCTTCGGGTACCGGAAAGACAAAATCCCATTCTTCACCGGCCATCAGCTCTTTCATTTCGGTAAAGCAGTCTTCTCCGGCTTTTTCGGGGCTGGTCATGGGCATCAGAAAACGTTTTTTATCGTAGGTTACCCCGGAGAGAAAGAATCCATGGGGAGTTGTTACCGTTTCGTATTCATGGGTATTGCGGAATAGAAAGAGGTTGGGGAAGGAGAATTCGGAAAGGTGCATTCCGATGGCATCCAGCTTATCTGTTATGATATTTTTATCTTTCAGGGTGAGTCTCGATTTTTTCATTATTAGTAAAATACTGATAATTGGACAATCCGGCAATGATAGTTGGGTAGTACTCTCGCCATTTTCAGAATAATTTACTATCTTTATGGTGGTATTTAAATATGAATAGAATTTATCTTGATAATAATGCTACCACAGTCGTGGATCCCAGGGTGAAGCAGGCCATGGAAACCTACTGGCTGCAGCAGTACGGAAACCCGAACTCTCTCCATCAGTTCGGTACAGAGACACACCCGGATATGGGAATCGCTATCGACCGGATTTATTCGGGTATCGGTGCCTCGGATAATGATGATGTCATAATCAACGGCTGCGCCACCGAGGGTAATAATACCGTTCTCAAAGGTATCTGGACGGATTATATTCTCAACGGAGATAAAACCCGTATTGTCACTTCATTAGTGGAGCATCCCAGTATCGCCCACACCCTGGACTGGCTCGAGACGCAAGGGGTGGAGGTTGTCCGCCTGGCACCGAACCCTGACGGCCTTATTACCCCGGAAGTACTTGCCGAGGGATTTGATGCAGATAAAACGGCTCTGGTGTCCATCATGTGGGCCAATAACGAGACCGGACTGATAAATCCAGTTAGGGAACTGGCTGAATTCTGCCGTGATAATGGTGTGCTTTTTCACACCGATGCTGTGCAGGCTGTGGGAAAGGTACCGGTGAATCTTAAAGAAGTACCGGCAGATTTTCTTACCTTCAGTGCCCATAAGTTTCATGGGCCCAAAGGAGTCGGCGGTTTGTTTATCCGGGAGGGGCAGAGCATAACGCCCCTTCTCCACGGAGGCGAACAGATGGGCGGGAGACGTGCGGGAACCGTGAATGTGGCCTTCATGGTGGGTATGGGACTGGCCATGGAACTGGCTGTGGACGCTCTGGACTTTGAGGATTCGAAGATTCGGGCTTTAAGAGACCGCCTTGAAGATGCCATTGCATCCCTCCCTGATACTCTGGTTCTCGGAAAACGGGAACACCGGACACCGAACACCATATTGGCCAGTTTCAAGGGTATTGAAGGGGAGGCTTTTTTATGGGACCTCGACCGGAAGGGTGTTGCCGCCAGTACCGGCAGTGCCTGTTCTTCGGAGTCCCTGGAAGCCGATGCAACCCTGCAGGCCATGGTATCCGATGCCGATCTAGCCCATACAGCGGTGCGTTTCAGTCTTTCCAGATTTACAACGGATGATGAAATTGATACCACAATTTATGCGGTGGAAGCTGTTGTAGAGCGGCTGCGTTCTATCTCCAGTACCTACTCGAACAAGCAAAAGTAAGGATAACTGATATGGCAAAAATCGATCTTGTCGGAGGATCTCTCTGGCAGAACTACTCTCAGAAGGTGGCAGACCGAATGGATTCTCCCCGATATCTGGGGGAGATAAGCGAAGAGGAAGCCTCATCACTGAATGCCGATCTCATTGTTGCAGAACACGGTGCTGAATCCTGCGGTGATGCGGTGCGTCTGTACTGGGCTGTGGAAAAGGATTCCGGAAAGATTGTTAAAGCCACATTCAAGAGTTTCGGCTGCGGAACGGCCATTGCTTCCAGTGACATGATGGCAGAACTCTGTATCGGACTCACCGTGGATGAAGCGGTAAACATCACCAATATAGATGTGGAAAAAGCCCTCAGAGACGATGAGAATACTCCGGCTGTACCTCCGCAGAAAATGCACTGTTCTGTAATGGCCTACGATGTGATTAAAGCGGCAGTTGCCGTCTACAGGGGTGTGGATATTAAAACTCTTGAGGATGCTGAAATGGTTTGTGAATGTGCCAGGGTGACTCTTTCCACTATAAGAGATGTTATCAGGGTTAACGATCTGAAAACCGTTGAGGAAATAACCGATTATACAAAGGCCGGTGCCTTCTGTAAGTCCTGTATACAGCCTGGCGGGCATGAGAAACGGAAATACTATCTGGTTGATATACTTGCGGAAACCAGAGCGGAAATGGAGAAAGAAGCTGCAGGATCAGAAGGACCTCCGTTTCAGGAACTCAATTTTTTTAAAAGATTTAAAGCCATTGAGCGGGTTCTTGATGCTGAAATCCGACCAGCTCTTCATCAGGATGGAGGAGATGTTGATGTGGAGGATTTTCACATGGACGGCGATGTGCCTATTGTGAATATTTCGTACAAGGGAGCCTGTTTAGGTTGTGTCAGTGCAACTGTGGGAACACTGGGGTTTATTGAGAATATTCTCAAAGAAAAGCTCGATCCTCTATTCAAGGTTGAAATCGGCTGATAAGGATTTTCAGTCTTCGACTGCCGGTATCGGTTGAAAACGGAGGGATAGAATCCGTTGACGCCGGGTTTTCAGAATTGTATAGGTGCCTTCCTTCAGGGTGAGAACGGTTCCTTCATCCGGGATGCGTTCCAGTTTTTCCAGCAGATACCCGCCGATGGTATGAGTCCGATTGTCGTGTTCCAGTTCCAGCCCGAGGGTGTCTGCCACATCGTAGAAATCGGTATCTCCCTGAATAATCCACGAACCGTCAGGTTCCCTGCGGATTGGGTCTGCAGTTCTGATTTCCCTCTCATCGTACAGTTCTCCGAAAATCTCCTCCATAACATCTTCCCGGGTAATAATACCGTCCAAACCTCCATATTCATCCAGTACCACTGCCATGTGAATAGGGGCATTTTTCAGGCGGAAAAAAAGCTCATTGGCCTTCATTGTCCCCGGCACCATATAAGGAGTGGAAGTGAATTTCTTTATAGCCGCCCCGGGAGAGTCCCCTATCACTTTTGCCAGATCGAACAGGGATAAAACACCGGTTACCTGTTCGATATTATTTTTCAGGACGGGAGCTCTTGTATGGCCGGACTCTATAAACAGATTCAGCGCATCCTGAACACTTGTCTCTTCATCAATGAAAAAAAGCTCGGTTCTGTGGGTCATGATGGCTTCAACAGGGGTGTCGTTTATCCGGAAGACATTCCTCACCATTTCTTCCTCATAGGATTCCACAACACCCTGTCCTTCGGCAGCCTTTACATGATGCAGCAGATTTTCCAGGGTGAGTTTCTGTTTCTCCCTGCCGGCAAGCATTAACGTGATAACCCGGCTTACAGAGGTAATCATCCAGATAACAGGTTTCAGAATCCATGAGAGCAGCAAGACGAATCGGGCACTGTAGAGACAGAGTTTCTCATTGGCGACAAGGGCAATCTGTTTTGGTGAAACTTCACAGAATATCAGAATTATCAGCGTCAGAACTCCTGTTGCCGCCGCCACATAGGCATTGCCGATCATTTTGATTGTTGTGGCTGTTGTCATGGCTGATGCGCCGATATTTGCCAGGTTGTTGCCGATGAGAAGTGTGGTGAGCAGGATATCCTGCCGTTGAGTGAGTTTCTGAACCAGGCGGCCCCGTTTCCCGTGGTTTTGGGCAAGAGCATTGATCTGTCCGGGGGAAAGAGAGGTGAACGCAGTCTCCACAGAGGAAAAGAATGCAGAGATAATAAGTAATATTACCAGAAATACCAGGGACCAGATAATCATCAGGCGGCTGTACACCGCCTGGTAGATAAGGGATCTTCCATAAGTTAATCATTCACAATTTGAAGCAAATCCGCAAGAGGTGAAGAATAACTTGCCGTCTATTATCAATTATGAGTATTTTTACCGTCGAAATTCCATCCTGATAAGGAACAACACATGGCCAAGAAAAAATTCAAAACTGAGGTGAGCCAGCTGCTCAACCTCCTGATTCATTCGCTTTATTCTCACAGTGAGATATTTCTGAGAGAATTAATCTCCAACTCTTCGGACGCACTTGACAGGCTCAAGTATCTCACCCTGACCGATGATTCCCTGAAAAATCTGGACTTTACTCCAAAAATTGATATCCGGATTGACGGTGCCGGGGAGAATACTCTGGTGATTGAAGATAACGGAATCGGGATGAATGATGAGGATCTTGCAAGTTCTCTTGGAACCATCGCCCGGTCCGGAACGAAAAACTTCATGGAGAAGCTTTCCGGGGATGCAAAAAAGGATTCGAATCTTATCGGCCGTTTCGGTGTCGGATTCTATTCCTGTTTCATGGTATCAGACTCAGTGGAAGTAATTTCCAGAAAGGCCGGAGAAGATAAAGCCTGGAAATGGACCAGTGACGGCAACTCGGGTTACAGCATCGAAGAGACTGAGAGAGCAGGTCAGGGAACCTCTGTTATTCTTCATCTCAATGAAGCCGGGAAAGAGTACGATTCTCAGTGGCAGGTAAAAACTGTTATCAAAAAGTATTCGGACCATATTGCATTTCCCATCCAGCTGCATTGGAGCGAGACTTCCGGTGAAGACGATAAAAAGAAAACCGAGGAAAAAGAAGAGCAGGTAAATGCCGCCAGCGCTTTGTGGAAACGCCCCAAGTCCGAACTCAAGGATGAGGATTACAACGAGTTTTACAAAACCATCTCTCATGAGGGTGAAGACCCGATGTACCGCATTCATGTGCAGGCTGAGGGAACTCTGGAATACACCACTTTGTTTTTTATCCCCAAAAATGCTCCTATGGACATGTTTCAGGCGGATTACAAACCCGGGGTGAAGCTTTATGTGAAACGGGTATTTATTACCGATGACGACAAGGAACTGCTGCCGGTCTACCTGCGCTTTGTCCGGGGTGTGATTGACTCTGAAGATCTTCCCTTGAATGTGAGCCGTGAGATTCTTCAGCAGAACAAGGTAATGGCCAAAATCAGAGAGGCTTCTGTTAAGAAACTGCTCAGTGAGTTCAAGAAGATTTCTGATGACGAAGAGAAGTATGCCGAGTTCATCGATCAGTACAACAGGCCTCTGAAAGAAGGCATGTACTCCGATTGGGCCCATAAAGACGATCTGACAGAATTGGTCCGTTATAAATCCACAGCTGTGGATGGCTGGACGAGTCTTGCAGCCTACAAAGACCGCATGCCTGAGGATCAGAAGGCCATCTACTACCTGGCCGGAGAAAATGAGGAAGCCTTGCGTAAGTCTCCTCTTCTGGCGGCCTACAGGGAGAAGGGTTACGAAGTACTCATTATGTCCGACGAAATTGATGAGATTGTCACCCCGATGATCGGACCCTTCAAAGAGAAAGAACTCAAAGCCATCAACCGTTCAGGGGCTTTGGACGATCTGAAAACCGATGATGATAAAAAGAAAGAAAAAGATGCCGAACCGGTACTCAAAAAGATAAAAAATGCCCTGGGTGAGGCGGTTAAAGATGTTGTGGCATCGGCCCGGCTGGCAGATGCGCCGAGTTGCCTGGTTTCCGATGATGCCGATCCATCGGCACAGATGCGGCAGATGCTTCAGGCTATGGGACAGAAGGATATTCCCGAGGCAACTTTTATTCTCGAGGTAAACCCCGATCACCCTGTAGTGAAAGGCCTGGCTGATACATCGGATGACGATCTGGTTAAGGATGTGGCCCATCTGCTTTATGAGCAGGCCCTTCTGGTTGAAGGTGTGGCGTTGAAAGACCCTGTGGCATTTGCCTCCAGATTGAACAGAATTACTTCCAGAGCATTTTAATCCCTGAAATTTGAAATTATCAGAGAAATCCAATATCCTTCGGGGTGTTGGATTATTTAATAATAGGAGGTTTTACTGTGAAAAAAACTACAATACTGATGCTTTTGGTTGTTTTATTGGCGATGCCCCTTCTTGCAGAGGGAAACAGCCTTAATAAAGATAAGGAGATTAAAACCCTGCAGATATCACAGGATGGGCGGGCCAAAATAGGTTTATTGATGGGTATGCCCTCGGGTGTGACTTTCGGTTACAGGTTCTCCAACTGGTTTGAAGGTAATGTGACTGCCGGATATAATTTTGCTTTTGCACAATCTGCCATTATCAGCGTCAATGGGCTGTTTACCCTGGTAAATATCCCTATCGGAGATGCGGGGGTTATGCCTCTGTCTCTGGGCCCGCAGATTAATTTCATACTTGGCAATAATTTTTATATGGATGCAGTGGCCGATCTACGGCTAGAATATTCATTTCCTGAAATTCCTTTGAATCTTTTCGGAGAATTCGGATTCGGAGTCCGGTTTTTTAAAGAGAATGACTGGATTGCGTGGAATGGTGGTGTCGGTGTGAGGTATATTTTCTGAACACTTGATTCCTGTTCTCGTTTATTTTATGGTTAGCGCTATAGGTTTATTATAATCGGGAGATATTTATGAAAAAGTTAATTGTTCTGGTTCTGTTGATTGCCGCTCTTGCCGTTTCACCGGTTTTGGCTGCTGATAACGGGGCCGGGAGAACAAAAGCCGGAACCATTCTGGGGAGAGGCTTTTTTGCAACGGCGGGTTTTCCCATGGGGAAAACAACGGAATTGAACGTGTATGCCGGGACAGGCTGGAATTTTAATGAGGTAACCCTTGGAGCCAATTATTTATTCAGACTCGTTGACATCGACATTGAAGGTGAAACCTTTCCCCTGTCCTTAGGTCCTCAGGCAGATATCTCCTTCGGCTACTATAACGGGGTTGTTTTGGGAGTTTTTGCAGACCTTCGCTGGGAATACACGTTTGACTTTCCACTCAACCTCTTTATTGAAATTGGCCCTGGAATTGATATTGCCATGTATAATGGTGGAACCACGATGGGCTTCGGCTGGAGGGGCGGACTCGGTGCCCGCTATGTGTTCTGATTCCAGCATAAAAAGATAAAAAAACACGATAAGAAGCCGCCGGGTCCGGCGGCTTCTTGCTGATTTATACCCGTTCATGTAATATATCAATATGCGTGTAACTACAAAGGGCCGGTATGCACTCCGGGCCATGATTAACCTGGCCGTAAACGGCGGTGAAAAACCTCTTTCAATCAAAAAAATTACCGAGGTGGAAGACCTTTCCCCCATCTTTCTGGAACAGATTTTCACTAAACTGAAAAAGTATGGACTCATCAAATCCATTCGTGGTGCAGGCGGCGGGTTTCTTCTTGCCCGGGATGCTTCAGACATCAGCGTGAAGGATATTCTTGAGGCTGTGGAAGAAGGTATCCGGATGACACCCTGCTGCGCCAGTGATAGTGTCCCTGCATCCCAATGTGTGAAACAGCCGGAATGCAGAGCCACCGGCTTCTGGAACAGTGCCAACGACTACATCATGAAGTATTTTGAAAGCTACTCACTGGCCAGGGTAATTAAAGAGTTCGGTCCGGCAAACCTCTGAATCCTTATAAATCAGGTGTCGGAAGGTTCAGTTTTTCCAGGTACTCCCTCACCTCGACCAGTGTACCCAGGGTTGGCAGGATGGCCGCATCCTTCTGAGCCTGCTTTATATCCATTTTTGAAACGGCATGCTGAATCCCCGGAAGCTTTCCCGGTTCCATTGAAAACTCGTTGATACCCAACCCTATCATGTAGTAAATCGTCTGGGGATTCTTGGACATGAGTCCGCATATGGACAAAGGACAGTCAGCCTCCCGAGCCGCATCGTTCACTCTTTTTACAGCTCGTAGAACGGCAGGATGCCGGACATCAAAAAGATCGGCAACTTTTTCGTTTGTACGGTCGACTCCCAGCATGTACTGAACCAGATCGTTTGTCCCC
>QNBK01000467.1 GCA_003644105.1 Spirochaetota bacterium
GCTCTCAAAGCGGTCGACCTGGTTGGGTACGAAGAGGAAGACCCATTCAGTCTGAGTAAGGGTGAACGGCAGAGAGTTGCTGTGGCCTCCATTCTTTCGGCAAAACCGAAAATCATTGTACTTGATGAGCCCACCACCGGCCTGGATTACAAAGAACAGAAAAAAATGATGGAACTTATCAAGCAGCTGAATGAAAGCGGCCATACCATCATTATGATTACCCACACCATGTGGGTTGTCTCCGAATATGCTCACAGGGTAGCCGTAATCAAGGATGGAGAAGTGATGATGGACGGTCGGACAAGGGATGTTTTTGCCGAAGAGGAAAAATTGCAGAAATCCTTCCTGAGAACTCCCCATATAGTCAGCCTGAGTAACCAGGTAGGAAAAACAGTACTATCCCTGGATGAAATGATAAGCTGTACAGAAGGAGCCTGCTGATATGGATATGTTTTTATACGTAGATATAGATTCGAGGCTTCACCGGCTTGATGCACGAACCAAACTGATTCTGATGTTCCTGAGCTTCACAGTCGCCGTGATGTTTCTGAATATTGTTGTTCTCGGCAGCCTGCTGGTTCTGGTGGTTGCCTACGGTGCCAGCGGCCGGATTCTGGGGAATCTGAAACGCATCAAAGTGGTTATTTTTATGATTACCCTGTTCTCACTGGCCATCTGGAGCATTGCCCGTCCCAGTGACAGCAAGGTATTCATATTCTCCCTGGAAGGATTGTTTTATGGTATCATGATCGCATTAAAAACAAATACCATGATAATAGCTGGAATGATTTTCCTCAGTACAACCAAGATTGAAGAAATTGCCGAAGGCCTTGTAAAACTGAAAGTTCCTTATCGGGGTGCCTTTGCCTTCGCCACGGCAATCAGGCTTGTCCCGATGATCGTTGCCACCAGCTACACCATCATCCAGGCACAGAAATCCCGTGGGCTGGATCTGGACAGCGGTAATATCCTTCAGAAAACCAGAAAGTATCTGCCTCTGATGATTCCCACCTTTATTTCTGTAATCAGAAGTACCAATATCTTTTCCATGGCCCTGGAATCCAAGGGATTCGGATACAGTAAGAACAGAACCAATTATCTGAATCACATAATGGGCGGCAAGGACTATTTCATGCTGTTCCTGGGTGTTCTCATTCTGGCTTCAGCCATTGTTATGAAAAAATATCCCGGACTATACGATAATTTTGTCCTTCAATTCTCATGGAGTGAATTTGCCGTGGGATACCCGAACTGGTCGATTTGAAATTGATAAATGTGATCTGGTTTCAGATCATTTATATACACTGTTATAGGAGTTTGAAATGAAAGAAATCTTTACGATGTGGAAGAAGACAAAGATGGTTGTCCTTGTCGCCTTGAGTGCGGGACTTTACGCCGCAGTACTCATCCCCTTCAAGGGATTTGTCCTGATTCCCGGAATTACCGAAATCAGACCGGCAAGTGCCCTGCCCATAATCTTCGGTCTTCTCTTCGGTCCCGCCGGTGCCTGGGGCGCCGCAATCGGAAACCTGATCGGTGACTTTTTCGGTTCTCTGGGAATCGGGAGTATCTTCGGGTTCATCGGTAACTTCATGTTCGCCTATGTCCCCTACAAAATCTGGACCAACCTCGGTGTTTTTGGTGCGGATGATCTGGAACCCGACCTTAAATCCGGCAAGAAAATCATGATGTTTGTCCTGGTGAGCGTTCTCGGTGCAGCAGCCTGTGCTCTGGTAATCGCCTGGGGCCTGGAAGTTCTTGGTATGGTACCCTTTGCCGCCCTGGCCAGTATCATCACCCTGAACAATCTGATTCCCTCCATCGTTATCGGAATCCCTCTGGGACTGATTCTTTTCCCCAGAATCAAGAAGTGGGACCTCCTGTGGACCGATATTGTTGACCAGGAAGACACCCTCTCAAGCGGCGGTATTTCCAAAGTCGGCGGGATTCTGATGACTGTCAGTATCCTGTTCGGGCTTATCGGCGGACTGCTTGCAGCCTTTGGTGTGGGACAGGCCCTGTTCTACTCCGGATTCGGAGCAGAAGGTGAAGTCGGATCCACCGGTGTTCTTCTTATTGCCGGTATCGGAACTGCAGGATTGATTATCTCTTCGTTCCTTCAGTCCTTCAATAAAGCTGAATAAGTAAAAGAATTATTCGGCCTCAGCCATATCCGGGTTGAGGCCGATTTCTCTAATCCCCAATGAAAAAAGACTTCTTTGTCCGCATAAAAACCAGCTATCAGTCTCTCTCACCTTCGGAGAAAAAAGTCGGGGATTTCGTTCTGAAGAATGCCCATGAAGTGATGAGCATGACCATGGCCGATCTGGCCTCCCGCTGCGGGGTAAGTGATGCCACCGCTCTTCGTTTCAGCCGGCGCCTTGGATACCGGGGGTGGTTGGAACTTAAAGTTGCTCTTATCAGATCTCTCCCGGAACCAGAAGAGCCTAAAAAGAAAAACACACCCGGGAATTTTGATTATAAAGATCTGTTCACCGATATAATCGGAAAAAGTAAAGAAGCCCTGGATGATACTCTGATGGTGTTCAAC
>QNBK01000111.1 GCA_003644105.1 Spirochaetota bacterium
TGTGCCAGTGATAAAGAAACAAGATCTCATTCCATTGAGGAAATAGACAAAATGGTTCCATGCGATACCAGTGAAATTGAGAATTTCCATCAATATATACTCTATTATATGGTAGAAGAAGACATAGAAAACGTCTGGGCAGCATACACCGGAGAGTCGCTTGATAAATTCTGGAACGGCCCGATTGCAAGATTCAGTACCATGTACAACCCGAAAAACAATGTGATATTCCATGCTGGTGATTCAGATATCCCGGAAGCTTCTGCGGGGCAGAAACTTTCACTTAATCTTCTCATTGAAGGCTACATTCGTATACCTGTGTATTTCCAGATTCAAAGGGTAGATTCAGAGCTGAAAGTTATTGAGTTTGTCTATATGGAGCAGAACAAATCCCATGGAAAACAGCTAATCAGTTTCTTCCCGGAAACAATAGAGGGAGAAAATTTTACATTGATACGCCATCAATCGTGGTATCAAAGTGATTCAGCAGTTCGGGATTCATTGTTCTACAGTGATTATCATACACAAGCTGTAGATGAGTTCCACCTTTCCGTCGCCGGGAGCAAAGAATACTCAATCAAACCGGTGACGGAAAAATATCTGATACGAAGAGGATTGTTTATCAGCCTTGAAGAACGCTGATCGCGGCGGCCACTTTACCTGTTATCTCATTAAGAGTGGCAGCGACTTCACTGTCCCCGCTCTCCAGAAGCAGTGGCTTGCCGGTCTCACCTGAATGAGAAACAGCAGCATCCAGGGGCAGGCGTCCCAGGAAGGGGACATCCAGCTCATTGGCGACACTCTCCCCGGCTCCCGAACCGAATACCGGACCGGCCATATTCTCAACTACACCGAGTATGGGCACGTCAAGCTTACGGAAAGCATCAATACCCCGGCGGGTATCGTTGATAGAGACTGTTTGAGGTGTTGTTACCACAACGGCTCCTGTGAGGGGCAGCTGCTGGGCAAGACTCATCTGGGCATCACCGGTTCCCGGTGGAAGATCGACAACCAGATAGTCCAGATCTCCCCAGGCAACTTCGGTTACAAGCTGATTTAAAGTGCTGTGAATCATAGGGCCCCGCCATACCAGAGCCTGATCCGCAGGTATGAGGAAACCCATGCTGATCATTTCAATGCCGTATTTCTTAACCGGAACCAATTTCTCACCATCCTGTACCGGAGGCTCAGAGACACCCATGAGGGAGGGAATATTCGGACCGTATATATCGGCATCAAGCAGTCCCACTGAAGCTCCTGATGCGGCCAGAGCTACAGCCAGATTCACAGCAACGGTGGATTTACCGACACCACCTTTCCCGGCTCCCACAGCTATAACATTCTTAAAGGGTATATCGGCTTTAGAGAGCAGTTTACTGTCTCCGCGGACCCGGGCTCCGAACTCCAGATTGATTTCCCCAATCTCCGGAATATCCCGTCTGAGGGCATTTTCACAATCGTTTCTGATTGTATCTTTCAGCGGACAGGCCGGGGTGGTGAGCATCACGGAAAAGGAGATGTCATTTCCTGAAATCTTGAGATTCTCAATGAATCCCAGAGACACAAGGTCTTTATGCAGTTCCGGATCGTCGACGGTGGCCAGAGCGGCCATAACTTTTTCTTTACTTATAGTATTTGACATGGTTTGGTAAATATATGCATTAGGAGGAGTATAGGCAAATATTCCCGAAATTGATGGGTTTATTGCCAAACGAAGTGAGAGAAGTACCCTTGGGGATCATACCTTTCATTCCCTCCCCGATTCCACCATGGCTCTGAAATTTTCCGGTTTAACCGATGCGGTTATCGTATTACCCGAAGATAGAATAAAACCACCCCGTGGGCCCAGCTCCCGTACCAGAGTTTGCGTTACACTCCTCACATCATCAATGCTCCCGCGGCTGAGAAGGTCAACATCAACATTCCCCAATAAAGCCACCTTGGCACCGAGGGTTTTACGAAGCTCCACGAGATTATTACCGGCAGCCGGCTCCAGGGGCCCCAGGCCGTCAATTCCGGTATCAACAATCAAATCAAGAATGCCGGAGATATCACCATCGGTATGTTTGATACAGATACCCCCGGCGTCATGAACAGCCTTCACTCCCCGCGTCAGCCAGGGAAGCACAAAACGCTTAAAATGCTCCCGGGACATCAAAGTACTGGTTTTAAACGCATAATCATCAGTAAGATAAATAATATCGGCACCGGCCTGAATGCACAGACAAAACAGCCGGGTGTAATAATCACTCACCATTTCGGACAGACGGTCGGCAAAATCCGGATTATCCACAAAGGACATCATCAGAACATCCATTCCGCAAAGGTACCAGGAAGCCGCGAAATCATTACGGCTGAGTACCGCTACCGCTCGATCGGGAAAACGCCGGCGGACATGACGAACAGCTTTTATCAAAGGACTCTTTTCCGGACGGGGAGGTTTGAAACCCTTGAGAAAATCGGGAGAGGGAATGGGATGACCAACGGGAATGGGCAGCAACTCGCCGGTCATCCGGCTTTTAACACCCCATTCATCGGTATAGTATTTAAGATGGGGAATCACCCAGCGCCGCCAACCCAGTACATAGAGCATCTGATTTACACAAACACCATCGAGGTTCATGTCTTCAATCATTTTAAGATAAGAGCTGTAACCCAGATCCTTTATTACAGCCCAGTCGATACCCATTTCCATAAAAGGAACACGGTCTGTTTTTCGGCCGGCAAGAGCGGTCATGATTCGTTCTCTGGAATTCATATTCCAGTATGCTATCATAAAAACAGAGGAGAAAGACAGCAATGATAAAGCTATCGAATTGGCTTATCCGGGTTTCCGGCAAATGGGTTGTTTTATCATTCCTCCTGGTTCTAATACTCTTTGTTTTCCTCGTATTACCCGGAAACACTCAAATTGAGATAGCGGACAGGCAGGCTCCCAAGATTCCCGATTTGTCCTTCTGGTACACAGCGGAGCATCTTTACGAGATTGCCGAAATATTCGGTGAGAACGGCCGGATGGCATATATAAGAATGCATGCCGGTTTCGACGTTATCTGGCCCGTTGTTTACGTGGGTTTTCTTGCGGTCTCATTATCCTGGGTTTTGTTCAGGGTTTCCAGGAAAAGCCTGTACCACCAGCTTAATCTGATTCCCGTTTTTGCCGGGATTTTCGATTTTCTGGAGAATCTGTTCACATCTATAGTAATACTGAGATACCCCGAATCAAGCAGAGGCATTGATTCATTGGCTCCGATTGCAACCTTGATGAAATGGGTTCTGGTTTTCCTCAGCGTACTGATCCTGCTTATCGGCATTTCAGTGCTGGGGCTTCGATTACTCAAGGGTTTCAGAAAGCATCCCGGAGGCTGATCGGGTGGAAACCGTTTCTATCAGTTTTACAGGAGTATGAAATATCGTATATATTTCTATATATGGACTTAATCAAGCTTAAATCCTTCCTTGCAATTACGGAACTCGGCAGCTTCAGTAGGGCTGCTGAAGTATTGTATTTCTCACAGCCGGCGATAAGTGCCCATATCAAAGAACTCGAATATGAATACGATACAAAACTGTTCAACCGGATTGGACGGAAAATTGAGCTGACAAAGAGCGGAGAAGCGCTGGTGTACTATGTCGAATCCATACTCGATACTTTTGAGGAATCGAAAAAGGCAATTAACAGTTTAAAAGAAGCTGGGCTGGGTGAACTTTCAATAGGGACCAGCAGCCTGCCCGGTGCCCATCTTGTCCCGGAATACTTATCCCGTTACAAATTACAAAACCCGGAAGTAACATTCAATGTAACAATATCCAAGGCTGTAGATATCAGGGAGATGGTGTTAAAAAACAAATTAGACATCGGTATCATCGGCTCCCAGGATGCTGAATACAAAGATATCAGACTTGAAGAAAAAATCATCGACAGGGACGAGATGGTGCTGGCTATTCCAAACACGCATGTATTATCCGGTAAGGAAAAGGTTAGTATCTTTGATTTAAATAATCTGGAATTGATTGTTTCTTTTAAAAATACACTATCCAGGCAGGCCATCAATAAACTGTTCCTCAAATACGATGTGCCTTATACGATAAAACACGAGATTAATGATAAAGCCATGAGAATAGCCATGGTTCAGAATGGCCTGGGCTGCGCCTTTTTTACCTACTCGGAAATCAAACGGGAAGTGAACTCAAAATGGTTCTCCATCCTGAGGATTGAGGAAGAAACTCTTTACAGGAATATCGTCCTTATTCATCTCAAAGAGATATCGATGTCTCCGACTGTCAAATCATTTTGTAACTTCCTGATAAAGGCAGAGTAAATATCTGTATCTTTATCAGATTCCGGACATTCCGTTTATTAAGCTATCCAGGCTGTTTAAGTTGTAAAGAAGTCGTTCAGTATCGGTTGGAGTTTCTTACGCGAAATCCCGAGATTGCCTTGATGATAGAATGCAATTTCACCATCGCCGAACCCACTGTCCATTATCTCAAGACCCAGATCCGAGGACTCAAGAAACTTAATAGCCTTTCCCCGAAGATCTTCATCAGGAATGAAGACGCCGAGATTCCGTACAAAGTCAGGATCTGTATAAGCATTCATTACCAGTAAAACATCAAGATCTCTATCACCGGCATATTTCTGAAACACTTTCAACAGATCAGAATCTTTCTTAATCCAGTCAAGGGCGGGCATAAGTACTGAGCCGATTCCGCATTTTACATCACCGAGCTGCCATTCTTTATAATCTTTTCTCAACAGATCATAGCTTCCGAGAGACGATACGTTGAACTTCTCGAATTGAAGTTTGTCAAACAGTGCTTTCTGCTCCAGACCGGTAATAGTCATGAGTTCCTTAGCCGCTTTATCATCATCACCAGTAACACGGCCGGCATCTGCATCAAGATTTACAGTATCCAGCAGAATAGTTCCCAGGAGCAACTTCCCCACATCACTGTCAATCTTTTCTTTACTGTTCTGTACAAACCGTTCCGCTACAATTGTCGCTGCAGATCCGACAGGCCTGATGTCTGACGTTACATCCGAAGGGTACTTTTTTTCGTCCGCATGATGATCCAGGATTTCTTTCAGGTTTTTTTCATATGGTGCCAGACCTGCTCCGGGAACATTATGATCCACAAGGACAAGATTGAGGTTTCCCTTATCCGAAATCACCTTAAAATTGATATCTTCAAGGAACAGAAGATTGTCGAGACTGATGGAAGCTTCACCGAACAGATACACCGCCTCGGTTCTCAGAGCAAAATCATTCCGGGGTATATTCATCACGGGAATGGCATTTACTCCGGAAAGAGAAAGGTAATAAGCGTAGGAAACCGAAGAGGCCATGGAGTCGAGGTCTGCCGCCTCATTTCCAATAACAACGGTTGTATCCCGTTCTGGACTGAAACTGCTTTTGGCTGCTGCCAGGTAATCATTGAGACTCATTAAACATACTCCCTGAATTAACAATCTTCGTCAAATCGTGAATCATATGAAATATACTGTCAATGAAAATCTGAGATTTAAACCATTGTTTATATTTATAGGTTGTATAAGAATAAACTATTTACTTATAGACAGATTATTACAGATTAGATTCATTGATATCACAAATAGATTAAATCTATTAGACAGCGGGACAGATTCTTCTTAAAATGAACCGTTAAAAAACAACAGGAGTAAAAAGATGATCTCAATTTTTAAGAAAGCCAAAGGGATTGAAGCCAATATAGAGAAGTTTCTGAAAAATATAGAACTCAGTGCATCTCTCTTTGAACAGGGTTTAAAAGAATACTTTAACGGCCGTATGGAACAGTTCGACGACCGTTGCAGCCAGATTCAAAAACTGGAGAGTGAAAGTGACAGCCTGCGCTTTGATATAAAATTTACATTGTATTCAGACCTGTTGATACCTGATGCCCGGGGTGATGTTCTCGGATTGATTGAAACCCTGGATAATGTAATTGACATTACTGAGAAAGTATTCATTCAGATTTCTATTGAGAAACCGGTTATTCTCCCATTCCTGAGGGATGATTTCATTTCCCTCTCAGAAGCCTCTGTCAAAGCAGTACACAAACTCATCCCTGCTGTAAGAGCATTTTTTGAGAAACCCCAGAATGTAACCGACCTGCTTACTCAGGTGCATTTCTGGGAGCATGAAGCCGACACAGCCGAGATTCGCATAAAAACAAAAGCCTTTAATTCTGAAGAGATTGAGCAATTCAGCCGGCGTGTTCACATGCGGTATTTTGCAGAGAAAATATCCATGCTTGCCGATGAAGCTGAAGCTGTAGCCGAGCGTCTGGAAGTATACGCCATCAAGAGAGCGTTCTAAGGAATACACTATGCTAGCAACTTTACTATTCCTATCCAGCGGCCTGTTTCTCGGTTGGTCCCTCGGTGCAAATGATGCTGCTAATGTCTGGGGCACCGCTGTTGGAACCAATATGGTTAAATTTAAATCAGCGGCAATTGTCTGCTCGATTTTTGTAATCCTGGGAGCCATAATCAGTGGCAGCGGGGCATCTCACACACTAGGAAAGCTCGGCACCATCTCAACCCTTCCCGGTGCATTTACCGTTGCTCTCGCCGCAGCATTATCGGTATACATGATGACAAAAGCAGCACTTCCGGTTTCCACATCCCAGGCAATAGTCGGAGCAATAATCGGATGGAACCTGTTTTCAGGGACTGGTGTGAATATGCAATCCCTAACCAAAATCCTGGGGTCATGG
This sequence comes from Spirochaetota bacterium, assembly GCA_003644105.1. Taxonomy (GTDB): domain Bacteria; phylum Spirochaetota; class Spirochaetia; order DSM-2461; family DSM-2461; genus UBA2779. The sequence goes on from QNBK01000111.1 coordinate 6,742, forward strand.
GTTTTTTCGCCTATTCTTTCAGCTGGTTTTGCTTTTGTTCTGTACTTTGTCGTTAAATTCTTTCTTCGCAGAATACGGTTTCATCTCATACGTCTTGATTTCACTACCCGTTTCCTGCTGCTGGCAGCCGGTGCGTTCGGATCCTATACCCTTGGCGCCAACAACATTGCCAACGTTATGGGTGTATTTATTCCGAGTTCTGTTTTTCAAGACATTTCTATCGGAGGGTTGTTCAACCTTTCGGGAGTTCAGCAGCTGTTTGCCATAGGCGGTGTTGCCATCGCAGTGGGGGTTTTTACATACTCCAAGCGTGTCATGATGACTGTCGGTTCTGAAATCTACCGATTAAACCCCATAACAGCTTTTATCGTTGTACTCTCCAGTTCTATAGTTCTTTTCCTCTTTGCATCCCAGGGCTTAAAAGACCTTCTGGTTTCACACAACCTCCCCTCTTTTCCCCTGGTACCTGTATCCAGTTCCCAGTCCATAGTGGGCGGGGTAATTGGAATCGGCCTTGCTAAAGGTGGGAAAAATATCAATTTCAGTATTCTCGGCCGAATCAGTATGGGATGGATTATGACACCGTTGATTTCTGCTATAATTTCTTTCATATCTCTATTTATCGTTCAGAATGTCTTCAGTCAAATTGTCAGTTAAAGGGGCGTGAAATGAAGCAAAGACTTAAAAAAGGTGATATCGACAATATCCTGGTAATGGGGAAAAGCGGTGCCGGAAAACAGCCGCGTATTGATGTACTTATTGCAGAGTTCGGTTTGGAACAGCTTTCTACCGGAGATATTTTCCGAAGCTATCTTAAAGCGTTCGATGAGATTGGGTTTGATGGTAACATCCTGGATTTTTTTAACACTGAAACAGATGACTTTATATCCAGCGAGATAATTGAACAGCAGTTGAAAACCTATCTGAGCGGCCGTAAATTCAAAGATGTTCTATTGGGACTGAAAGCAAAGTACTATGTCAGTAATGGACTTTTTGTTCCGGATTCAGTTACCAACGATCTATTTCTGTCATCCTTTAAAAAAAGTGATTACAGGGGTATCGTTCTCGACGGCTATCCCAGAACTATCGATCAGGCAAAGTTTCTTGTTACCGTGGCAGAAAAAAAGAACCGGAAAATTGATGCTATAATCCATGTAGTCAACGATGATGAAACCATTTTGAATCGTGTAACCGGTCGGCGAGTCTGTCCCAACTGTCATAAAGTATTTCACATGAAGTACAAACCTCTGAAAGACGGTAAGTACTGTACAAACTGCGGAACAGAAGCCATTACCCGGATTGATGACACTCAGGAAAAGGTGCTTTCCCGGCTGAAGGAATACCGTGAAAAAACTCAATCGGCAATTCAATATCTGATATCCTGTGATATTCAATATATTCCGGTTCCGGGGAATCTTCCGGAGCTCACAGATGAAGCCGTGAAGAACAGTGTATTTGCAGCAATAGAGAATCCCGAAGAATCGATATTCTCGGTCGAACCATTTTAAGCTCCTCCTGCTGAATACAAAAAACCGGCCATTACAGCCGGTTTTTTTATACTTGAAATGATACGGATAAGATTCCGGCTATTTCATGCCGATGGATGTTTTTGCAGCTTTCAGATAATTCACATTCTCATGTTTACCAAGTTCAAGCGCTTCAATGGCCTTTTTCATACCGGTATAATCTTCACTTTCACAACAGGCTGTCTCGATTTTTGATCCGTTGAACAAAACCTCACCATACTCACAGATTATACCATCAACCGAGAAACCATAACGTTTCTTTTCCACCTTTACAGCTGCAAGATCAGGATGGTTTTCAACAATTTTCATAAACTCTTCAATTGTATATGTTTCCTGTTTCAGATCGGCTTCAACAAGCATATTTTCCAGGATGGATGCTACTTCCTTCTTGCCTACGGGAAACTCAAATTTCCCCCGAGGCTGAAATATCTCGTAACCATCTTCTGTATCTCCAACCTTCGTTTTGATATCAAGAAGACCATCTCTCACTTTTACATTAGCTTCATTTGTCTTTCTGGAAAGAAAGTATGTTTCCTGGGAAGTCCTGATTTTAAAA
>QNBK01000112.1 GCA_003644105.1 Spirochaetota bacterium
ACTCACCCAAATATGGATTTCTTTAATCGCATTTCTTCTGGTGAAATATCTCTCAGGACAAACAAGAGGAGTTAGCTCTGTCGGTGCCTTGATGTCAGGCTTGGACTTACAATTGTGAGGTTCTTGAATCCATAGAGGTGCCGTGCAAGCTCCATTGCCGTGGTTCCTGAATCAATTGCAATTGTATCGCCTTCTTCGACGTGTTCTACCGCAAGGGTTGCGATCATTTGCTTTTCTGTTTGATTTACGGTCTTTCTAAGTTTAAATGGTGCTTCAAAACTCCTGCTGACTTCTTGCACCGCACCCCCATGGGTACGTTTGAGGATTCCAGACTTTTCCAGATTCGAGAGATCTCTCCTTATTGTCATTTCCGAAACTTTCAGGTCTGCTGCCAGATCTGTAACCTGTACTACACCTTTTTTGGTGATTTGGTCCCGAATATAGAGTTTCCGGTTGTCTGAAAGATTCATCACGTTCCTTGAATGTTAGATAATGTTAATAAGAACATATATTTTGTTATATCGAAACTATTCACACATACTTGCGAGGCTGTCAAGGCAATTTCTCAATAATTCAAATAATAAGCTGTTCAAGATCCCGGTTTTTCATCAGAAGCTCCTGAAGCTGATGAGACAGAGCTCTGTAATATGCGGCGAATCATGGCTATCTGATAAGGGGTCTGAAAACTGCCGAGAGAGAAGAAATAAAGTGATTTCATCTGGATATCTGTGATGGTCATTACACTGATAACATTATTTTCGGATATCCACTACCGGATTTCATCAGATAGAGTTTTTTTTGGAGGAAATTGTTTTTTTAAATTTTCTTGCGGTTGATCCGGGAATTGGCAGTTAGAATTTTGATCCAAGAATCCTGGGGGAAATTGAAAAACTGCAGAAATCATAAAAGAAGAGGATTAATTACAAAAATTTCCGTTGATGGAGGAGTTAATCTGTCCAACCTCAGGGATGTTCTTAATGCAGGTGTGGATATTGTGACAATAGGGACTTATATTTCTCAGGGAGATATTGCCGAAAATATTTCCAGGATTAACAGATTAATAAATTGCTGATATGTTAAATAATGTGTGTGAATCTGAACGGAGGTAGACATGACAAGATATGTTCTGGGTATAGATGCGGGAACTGAGAGTATCAGAACAGGGATTTATAATGAAATCGGGAAGTGTGTCAGTTTCGGAGTGAGTGAAAATACCAACATTCATCAACATCCGGGCTGGGGCGAACAGAGTGTTGACCAGTGGAACCAATCCTTGATTGAATCTATAAATCTGGCATTCATGGATTCCAATGTGCAGCCGGACCAGATCGAAGGAATTGGTCTGGACGGAACGAGTTGTACCGTCGTATTCATGGACAAGGAAGGCCGACCTCTGAGAGATGCGGTTATGTGGATGGATATCAGGGCATCAGAGGAAGCAGATGAAATTGCATCCTGTGGTGATCCGGCCCTTAAATACGTCGGGTTCAGCAAAGTATCAGCGGAATGGTTTCCTTGTAAGAATCTGTGGATTAAAAGGAATGAACCTGAAGTTTATGAGAAGGCTGCTACTATTTTTGAACATACCGACTGGATAGCCTACCGGCTGACAGGTGAGATAACTGCAAATATTAATACTGTTTCCATACGATGGTTCTACAACCGAAATGAAGGCGGATTTCCCGTTTCATTGTATGAGAAAATTGGTCTTGGCGATATTTTCTCCAAACTTCCCGACCGTATTGTTGAGATAGGAGAAGTTGTGGGTGGCCTCTCTTCCGAGATTGCCGGTCTTACAGGTCTTCGTGCAGGGATTCCTGTAGCCGGCGGCTGCGCGGATGCCTATATGGGAGTAATAGGGGTTAATGCCCTTAAACCCGGAAAACTGGCCCTCATCACCGGTTCATCCCAACTTCATATCGGCATGACGGACAGGGAACTTCATGCACCGGGAATTTTCGGGACATTTCCCGATGCTATTGTCCCTGGAATGGAAGTAGTAGAAGCCGGACAGATTTCAACCGGTTCAATTTTAAAGTGGTTTGTTTCTCAGTTTATGAATAAGAATATTACGGATGAAGCCGAGAGCAGGGGAATATCCGTTTATCAGCTGATGGATGAGCAGGCAGCGAAAATTGCCCCTGGTTCTGAAGGTCTTGTGATACTTGAGCATTGGCAGGGAAACAGAACTCCATGGGTAGACGCAGAAAGCCGGGGTGTCATCAGAGGTTTGACACTGAAGCATACCCCCGCCCATATTTTCAGGGCAATTATGGAAGCTGTTGTTTACGGAACTCAGATAATCCTTCAGAAGATGGAAGAAGGAGGTGTCTATATAGATGAAATAATCGCCTGTGGAGGAGCTACCCAGAGTGATCTGTGGATGCAGATTCATGCGGATGTTACCGGAAAACAAATTGTGATTCCTGAAGAACAGCAAGCTGTATCTCTTGGCAGTGCTATTGCCGGAACTGTCGGTGCGGGAATCTATCCGAGCCTGGGTATCGGCGCGGATGCTATGGTAAGAATCTCCAGGATTATTACTCCGGATAAAAAAATGACAGAGATTTACAGAGAATATGTAAGGCAGTATGAAGCCACATATGAAAACCTCAAGGTGGAGTCCGCAAAGTTGGTCCGCACCCTGAAATAGGAGAGCTTTCATTCCGTATCATGATAGTATCCGGGCCGAACAGAACCGGGCGGGAAAATGTTTCTCCCGCTCGGCGCCGGAGGTCAATTAATAATCCTGTCCACAACTAACTCTTCACTTTCTCCAGTTCATGATAGCAGGTAAGTAGCAGCTCATGAGACTTGTGCCCCGAAGGTTCTTCGAGAAACCCGGTATAGAGGGTTTCTACCGCCGGATTTTCACAAAGTGGAGGTTTTCCTTTCCGGATTGAATCTTCTTTATCAGTTTCCTTGTGTTTTCGCAATCACTCAGCTGCCTAACAGCCACATTTTATGGAAAAGACGCATTTTTACAAATAATGTGCCATAGGGGTTTTATAATTTTCGAAAAAAGTTTATAAAATTGCAGATGTGACCTGAGAAGCTGCAAAAAATATCAATATCGCGAGAAGAAATCAGAAAAGTCTATTACCGGGGTCCCGAAGCTGTAGAGACTCTGGTTCTCTCACTTGTCGATACCATCAATATGTTAATCGATAGAGATGATGCTCAGGATGAACGAATCAAAAAACTTGAGGATCAGATTAACAAAAACAGTCGGAACAGCAGTAAACCGCCATCAACAGATTCTTCTTACAGTAATAAACCGAAAAACAAGTCTCAAAACCGTAAAAAGAAACGAGTGTGAACGACCTTGGCCCCAGTCTCAAACCCTGATGAAATCGCTCATTGCGAAGTGGTATTATGTGAACACTGTCAGGAAAACCTTTCAGATACTCCAGCCTTGAATATTGAGAAGCGTCAGGTGACGGACATTCCTCCAATAAAAGTATACACAACCGAATATTCAGGCGATGGCCGTTTACTTGTGAAATTACCAATTGCTGCCGCTGGAGCGGACAACCCAAACCGAATCATCTATGCTTGCTTCATTGAAAAATGGCGTGAAAACCGAGATAGACATAGTTAACGGTGTTGTGGTGGAACTTGGAAAGAAATACGGCATCAAAACACCCGTTAATTCCGCTATTGTCAAGGTTGTAGAAAAACTGGAAACCGGGATTTTTAAATCCGGGATCCACAGCTTTTGAGAGCCTGCAATCACATTTAAATCCCTGATGAGTCTCAAAGCGAAAATCCATGTTGCCCCAGCCGCCCCTATTGCAGCTGCCGGTTTGTTATTTACCAGAGCTGATGTACCAGACCTTTAATTCTCCCTTCGTAAATACCGGTAATTTTCTCATGAATATCCTTGCTCAAGGGTGCCATTTCCCCTGCCGAGAGGTTTGATTCCAGATGCTCAAGTTTTGAGGCTCCTGGAATAATAGTGGATACTTCCGGATGGTCGAGTATCCATCTCAATGCCACAGGGGCCAGATTCCTATTTCCGGCATCACCGGATTCAACAGGAAAAACTTTTTTTAACTCCTCAACCGCATCAAGACCTGTCTCATAGGGCACACCGGCAAAAGTTTCCCCCTTGTCGAAGGCTGCCCCGTCCCGATTGAAATTCCGATGATCTTCCGGAGCGAATTCAGTACTCCTGGAAAAGCGTCCGGTTAACAGACCGCTGGCCAGGGGTACACGGACAATGATGCCGATATCTTTCTTCGCCGCTTCCTTGAAAAAGAGTTCTGCAGGGCGCTGCCGGAACATGTTGAAGATAATCTGCACTGTGGTAACATTGGAGTACTCGATGGCCTTCAGGGCTTCTTCCACCTTTTCTACACTCACGCCCAGATTCAGAATCTTGCCCTCATCTTTCAGACGGTCAAAAAGTTCGAAGATTTCCGGGCGGTAGTACACGTCCGTGGGGGGGCAGTGAAGCTGAATCAGATCCAGGGTTTCCAGCCCCGTGTTTTTCAGGCTCTGCTCCACATACTCTCTGAGTACCTTCGGGGTGTAGCCTTCACTTGTATGGGGATTGATGAAGCGTCCGCATTTTGTGGCCACAAAAATACGTTCTGAATGGCGTTTTACCACTCGTCCTACCGCCGCTTCACTCGCCCTGTCTTCGTATACATCCGCGGTGTCGATAAAATTCACGCCTTCATCGATGGCTTTATCCAGTATGGATTCAGCCAGTTTGTCATCAAAGCCACTGCCCCATTTTCCGCCGACCTGCCAGGTGCCCAGTGATATTTCACTGATGCTGAATCCTGTTTTGCCCAATGTTCTTTTATTCATATACTTAAATTGGATGACCTCTGACGAAATGTCAATAAAGCTTGTCTGGATTTCGGATCTGCATCTCGATCATCTCGAGAGTAAAGACCCCGGTGCTCTCATGCGTCTGGAGGCGGCACTTGAAGAAGAGGGAGCCGCTCACATCCTTCTCGGGGGGGATATCGCCGATTCCAGAAGTTTCGAAGCGGGACTGAAACACCTTCTCGACGTTACCCGATGTTCTATCTCCTTCGTTCTGGGAAATCATGACTATTATTTCGGATCAGTCGCCGATGTCCGCCGCCGGGCGGCCGCCCTTCAAATACCCGGACTCCAATGGCTCCCGAAAACCGGAGTTGTAGAATTAAACAAAGATACGGCCTTAATCGGCCACGGCGGCTGGGGTGATGCCCATCGAGGGGATATGGAAAACTTCATCCTTCTTACCGACTATGCCGCTATAAAAGAGTTGGCGGACACTATCAATCATGAAGATTTCTGGATTAATGGATTTAGAAAACGATCAGCTCTGATAAGCAAACTGAGGCAGCTGGGAGAAGAGGCTTCAAAGAGCCTGAAATATTATCTGGATAAAGCTGCAGGCAGGTATAAAAGAATACTGATTCTTACCCATGTTACACCCTTTGTGGAAACCTGTACCTACCGGGACCGCCCTGGATCGGAGCAGGGATTCCCGGGTTTCCTCTGGGACTGTATGGGTATTCTACTTAAATCAGCTGCCGCCGAGTATCCGGAAACCGAGTTTCTGGTGTTAAGCGGTCATACCCACGAGGACAGTTATGCCCGGGTTGCTTCGAACATCAGAGCATGGTCGTCTCCCGCAGAGTATGGAGAGCTGCGTTATCGAATTGTAGAGTCTTCCGGATGGACTGTGGGTCCCTCCATACTGGTTTAAACTACTTTTTCTTCGGGGGCATGGCATCGGTGATGGTTCCTTCCACCATCTCCGCGGTAAAGGCGAACGTTTCGGCAAAAGTGGGGTGGGCATGGATGGTTCCTCCGATATCCGCCGCATCAGCCCCCATTTCAATGGCCAGGGTAGCCTCGGCAATCAGATCGCCTGCCCGGGCTCCAACGATTCCTGCCCCGATGATGCGTCCGCTTTCAGTATTAAAAAGGGCCTTGGTTTTCCCGGCTGCTTTGTCGGCCGAAAGTGCCCGGCCGCTGGCCCCCCAGGGGAAGGATCCCAGTTCATAGCTGATTCCGTCAGCTTTGGCTTGCTTTTCGGTATAACCGGTCCAGGCTATCTCCGGATTGGTATAGGCCACCGAAGGAATGGTCATTGCAGAATTGGCGCTCTTGAGCCCTGAAATAACTTCCGCCGCTACCTTGCCTTCATAAACAGCCTTGTGGGCCAGCATGGGGTTACCCACAATATCTCCGATTGCGTAAATCCCGGAAACGGCTGTTTCCATTGTCTCATTCACGCTGATAAAACCTCTTTCATCCACAGGGACTCCGATCTCTTCGGCACCGATACCCTTTCCATTTGGCAGGCGGCCGACAGATACCAGCAATGCATCGGCTTCTATCGTTTCTGGAGCTTTTTTACCTTCCAGGGAGATTACAAGGGCATCTTTCTCTGCTTTTACCGCGATGAGTTTTGTCGAGGTATAAACGGCTTTGTACTTTTTTTTCAGTTTGGATGACAGAGGGCGTACCAGATCGGCATCCGCCGGGGGAATAATCTGATCCAGCATTTCGATGATGGTGATTTCAGAACCCAGGGCTGCATAAACCTGAGCCATCTCAAGTCCGATAATCCCTCCACCCAGAACGGCCAGATGTTTTGGAATGAAGGGCAAAGAGAGGGCATCGGTTGAATCCCAGATTCTCTTATCATCATTCGGTAAAAATCCCAGAGTCACAGGCCGGGATCCCACGGCGATAACGGCGTTATCAAATTCCACAATGGTTTCCCCATCGGCAGTCGAAACCTGGATGCTGTGTTTGTCGATGAAAGAACCGGTACCCCGGAGTATCGTAACCTTCCGGGCTTTGGCCAGAGCTTTCAGACCGCCGGTGAGTTTGGCCACAACCTCATCTTTTTTATCCCTGAGGGTATCCAGATTGATTTTCAGCTTTTCAAAATCCAGACCGTAACTTCCGGCTTCGGCAGCCTCTTCGATGATTTCTGCGGCATGGAGCAGAGTTTTAGAGGGAATACAGCCGACATTCAGACATACCCCGCCGATACGCTCCTCTTTCTCAACAAGAACAACATTTTTACCGAGATCGGCAGCTCTGAACGCGGTGGTGTATCCCCCGGGGCCGCCGCCTAATACGGCCACATCGAATTTCAGGTTTTCAGACATTTATTTCCCCTTTTCAGAGCAGAGCACGGCGCATATCACCGAGCAGTTTCGACAGGTATGAGGTAAAACGGGCACCTGAGGCGCCGTCAATTACACGGTGGTCGTAGGAGAGAGAGAAGGGTAGAACCAATCTGGGTTTAAACTCACTTCCGTCCCATACCGGCTTCATTGCAGCTCGGGAAAGACCGAGTATGGCTACTTCCGGAGCGTTCACGATGGGGGTGAAGTATGTGCCCCCGATTCCTCCGAGGCTGGAGATACTGAAAGTACCGCCTTTCATTTCATTGGATTTCAGTTTCCCTTCCCGGGCACGGAAACTGAGGTCAGCAAGAACCTCTGCCAACTCCAGAACGCCTTTATTATCGGCATCTTTGATTACAGGCACCACCAGACCTCCGGGAGTATCCACGGCAATCCCGATGTTGTAATACTTCTTTCGGATAAGTGAGGTACCGTCGACAGCCAGGGAGCTGTTGAAGTCAGGGTATGTTTTCAGAGCCTGTACAACCGCCTTGATGATGAAAATCAGCGGACTGATTTTCGGTCCGTTTTCCCGGGCATTCTCAGCGTTCATCTCCTTCCGGAAAGCTTCAAGATCGGTAATATCAGCTTCATCAAACTGGGTGACATGGGGCACACCTAACCAGTTCCGGTGAAGATGTGGGCCTGAAATCCTTTTAATCCGGCTGAGATCTTCAGTTTCAATATCACCAAAGGCTTCAAAGTCCGCTGTCGGGATGGGTGGAAGGGTAAAAGGTCCAGCAGGAACTGAGCCTGTGGATGAACCACTCATTATATTTTTTACCAGAGAACTGACATCCTCCCGGGTTATCCTTCCTTTGGGGCCGGTGGCCTTCACATTACCTAGATCCACTCCCAGCTCTCTGGCCAGAGAACGGACCGAGGGGGTTGCATGGTATTTACCTTCTGATGCTGTTTCATTTTCCGGGGCCTGATGAGCAGGTTCCTCTTGAGGTTTCGCTTCTTCTATAACGTCTTTAATTTCTTCTGTAACTTTTTCAATAACTTCAGCCAGCGCTATAACATCGCCGGCATTCACATTGTCCCCTTCGGAAACTTTTATCTCTTTAATAATGCCGGAAAGAGGGGAAGGCACATCCATCACCGCCTTATCGCTTTCCAGAGATATAAGGGGTGTTTCATTTTCAACGGTATCACCGATATGCACATAAACTTCGACAACACCGACATCTGTTGAACCTTCAAGATCCGGGACTTTAATTTCTACTATTGCCATTTGTTTTCTCCACCTCACGCCGTTAATGGATTGGGTTTGGCCGGGTTGATTTTGTATTTTCTGATTGCTTCTGATAAAATATCTGTCTTCAGTCTGTCGTCTTTCACAAGACCTCTCAAGGCTGAAAGGGTTATCCAGCGGCGGTCAATCTCAAAAAAGTCTCTCAGCTTTTCTCTGCTGTCTGATCGTCCGTATCCGTCGGTGCCCAGGATGGTAAGGGAATTGGGAATGAGTCGGCGGATCTGTTCAGGATAGGCTCTCATGTAATCAGAGGAAAACACAGCCGGTCCTTCATGCCCCTTCAAAACTTTTGTCAGGTAGGGCTCTGTTCCCGGGGATTCCGGGTTCATCAGGTTTTCTCTCTCACAATTCATACCATCACGGTGAAGCTGATTCACCCCGGGAACACTCCAGATGTCAGCTTCTACA
>QNBK01000468.1 GCA_003644105.1 Spirochaetota bacterium
ACTCTTGCCGAATTCATCAAGCGGGGTATCGCCCTGTACCTGGCCATGGGGAAAATAGATATCGTCAGTGGAGATACAGTTCGCTTCCAGGGCGACTTGCGGGTACTGGAAGACATTCGCTACCTGGCGGAGAACGGTTACGGGGAAGATAAGTTCGGGAATAATACTGTTCTGCCTAAAAACCTCTCCTATCTGAAACGTTGAGCTGATCCAATACCGACTATCATAAATATAATAATTATGCGGTTTTGAATGGAAATTTTCCAAAAATTCGATATTTATTAAGAGCATAAAATATTGCACCATTCAAAAAAGTCTTGTCTATAGATTAATCGCCATACCTGCCGAAAATAGAAACAGGAAATTGCGCCTGCCAGGAAGATACCTATGCGTCGAAACGTACAGATTTTACTCATTATTCTATTGGTTTTATTGACCTCTGGCGTTAATGCGTCTGAAAGCTTTTCACGTCCTGTTGTAATATCGGCAACTGTAGCATCAGTGTCAGAAACTGAAGATGCCGTCCTGGCCGAAGTAATACTCGATGCAGTGGTTCTCCAGCTTCGGTTAGAGGGTTTTGAAATCCAAACCATAATGGGAGACTCCTGGCCGCCTGATGCAAAAGAACAGGATTTTCTTTTGAAATCCGAATATCAGATAACAGGCAATACCATATCCATCAATATCCGCAGTTCAGCATCCGGAAGTAAATCGGAAGAATCCATCGCTGATGGAAGTTGGAGCGGTCCCTTATCAATAACCCTGGACGATGAGATACAGAAAATAATACATAACGAAATTGCACCGTTTCTCCCCCGCAGTATCGAAGTTTCCAGAAAGGATACTGAGAAAGCCGCCGCTGCCGGGACAGCATGGGCCGTAGCCGCTATTGGGGTCAGTCAGACTGAATCGAAACAGGAAGACTCGACAACTCTAAATGCAGCTAATCGGAAAAAACCATTTCAGTTTGATATTGGCGGAATCCTGACTGTACCGTTATCCGATACCGCAACCTATGCACGCCTTGGTTACGGCGGGCAGATCAGTTTCGGATATGCCATTCCGGCAGGATCGATTTTTTTAGTTCCGAGGGTTGTTATCGGCGGAATATGGTTACCCACTGAAGCCCCTATCCCGACAGATATCTTTATAATTCCATTCGGACTCGATTTGAAAATCAGCTCCGGATCCAACCAGCCAATGCTTCCATATCTACATATCGGAGGGGGAGGAAGCTGGTTCATGGTAATTCCCGAAGGAAGCCCCACCCAGGGGAAAATTGTACCTTATGCCGATGCAGGACTTGGAATTGATTTTCGGTTCGGGCCTGCATTCGGTATCTATGCCGATGTTTTTTTCAGAGCAATGTTCGAAGGATCCTTAATTCTTTACGGCATCTATCCAGGCGTCGGAACAAGTCTGAGATTTTAGGAAATTCTACTATTGTATGGATAATTTATCATTTATGGGTATTACAGCTGGGGAGAATATTTACATTGGAGTACGCTGTCTCCCTGGCAATCTTAATACACCATATAGTTTAACTTTCACTGGTATGCCGTAAACGCAATATCATGAAAAGGGTAGAATTGAAGATTCCAATCTACACTTTTATTAATCATTCTTTGTAACATCATCAAAACCAGACAAAAACTCAAGTATCTCCACATAAACCGCTTCCCGCCCCTCAAGTTCCCGTATATCACCAGTAGTATCGGTATAATCTTCAAGGCTCTCATGGAGGGATGGATCAAGCTCCGATTTAATAGTCAATTTCGTATCCAACAGAGACAAAAGGCGTTTACGGGATTCCCCGACAACATCCTCATTCTTATCAAGAGCCCTGCGATAACGCTCCTGAAGAGTCTCCAGTCCAGACGATACAGAAGCCAGCAATGCTTCCAATCCATCAATCTCTTCAGCAGATTCCTCACGCCCCCTGATTCTGCCCGAATCAAATCCTTCCTGTCTGACAACCTCAGTCTCAGATCGCCCGATCTGCAAACCCTCAGCCAAACCCTCATCACGAGCAGACACCAACTGAGCGGCAGTCAATACCGCCGCACCGGTTATAGCCGAGTCGAATGCCTCTTCCAGTTCCGGCATCGCCGAGAAGGCATCTCTCCAGACTTCCCGGGCCGCATCGATATCACCGGCATCAGAAAGCTGTGTTCCGGTAACAGCACCGGCTGCAAGCCCTGCGAGAATCTCAGCCGGCGTCTCGTCTGAAGATTCCAAAATAATCAGCCGCCTGAGAGCTCCGGTGAGAAAACTGTCAATTTCCCGACGGCTTTCTACAACCCCTGTTCCCCGAATACCATCTTCCTCCAAATACGATTCCAGCGAATCCAGAGTTGCCATAGCCGTTTCCGGGTCATCAGCGGATCGAGCCGATCCTACCCTTTCATAAAACGCAATTATTTGGGCAGTGATATTCCGCTCCTGTTCCTGCAGAGTCCTGAGTTCATCCAGCTGCCTTGTTGCCTCATCGGCTTCAACTGCCTTTACCCTGGCAAGCTCCGCAAGTTCAG
>QNBK01000469.1 GCA_003644105.1 Spirochaetota bacterium
ACATGATGCGTTGGTCGGCAAAGAGGAATACCGACATTAAAACAAGTAATGCCAGGGTGATTTTATCCCGGGAAGTCATAGTTTTCATCTGTGAATGATAACATAACCTTGACTATGGCCCACTGACACTTAAGAAGTTTATGATTAGCTTATGAAATCCTTTTATAAGCTTTCCAATCAGATACGGGACTATTCCTGGGGAGATTCTCACTATATCCCCGATTTCCTGAGGGTAGAAAACCCTGAGGAAAAACCTTTTGCAGAAATGTGGATGGGGGCTCACCCCCTGGCTCCCTCACGCTTAGAGGAAATGGATTCTTTAAACCTCTCCGAATTTATTTCTACTCATGAAATTGATACTCTCGGGCCGGATATCAGCCGGGATTACGGTCGTCTTCCCTATCTTTTCAAGCTGCTGGCAGCCGGGGAGTCTCTCTCTATTCAGGCTCATCCTTCAAAGGAAATGGCAGAGGAAGGTTACAGGAGAGAGGATGGTGCGGGTATACCCCGGGATGCCCCGGAAAGAAATTACCGTGATGATAACCATAAACCGGAAATTATCATGGCGATTACTGATTTTACCGCGATGATCGGTTTTCGAAAACCTGATGATATTCTGAAGTCTTTTTCGGAGTTCGGGCAGATTGAAGGACTTACAGAGTTACTTCACAGAGTTGAGAACGTGGGTAGGATAAGCTCCTCTGATGCTCTGAGAGCTTTCTTTGAGGGGATTCTCACTCTGGAGGAACAAGCGACTCAAAACCTGCTGAATTCTGCATGTGATATTGCCAGGGAAGACCGAAGTTGCTGGGATTCTCTCCAGCGACAGTGGGTTTCTCAGTTGGTTTCTTCTTTCCCCGGGGACATCGGTGCCCTGGCACCTCTTTTTCTTCATGTTGCTGTGCTCCATCCGGGGGAGGCTCTATACCAGCCGGCTCGGGCACTTCATGCCTACCTTGAGGGCTTCGGACTGGAGCTGATGGCCAATTCGGACAATGTTCTCAGGGGCGGCCTGACAAAGAAGCATATTGATATTCCTGAATTGATGAACGTACTCAAGTTTGAATCATCCAGTCCCGGAATTCTTAAGCCTGACATGCCTGATTCTATCGGCATAAGACACTTCAAGACTCCACCCCGGGAGTTCTCTCTGGGATTGGCGGATTTCGATACAGATCAAAGCATTAATATTCCCGTCGGGAGTGGACCGGAAATTGTTCTGGTTCTGGAGGGTGAACTTTTACTTCAGGATGGAGTATCTGAATTGATACTTCGTCGGGGAGAGAGTGCTTTTATTCCCTGGAAAGCCGCGAGCATCAAAATTACGGGCAGCGGCCGTGGAGCCTTTGCCGGGGTAAATAGATGAAACTTTGGATAGACGGTGATTCCTGTCCGCGAAAGGCAATGGATATCGCATTAAAAGCACATGGACGCCTCGGCCTGCAGGTAGTGGTTGTTGCCGATAGAGAACTTCCGGAAGTCGGTACGTCCGGTGCAGAGATGCGGCTGGTTCCCCATGGTTCCGGTGAAGCCGATAATCTGGTAGTAGAGGATTCCCGGGAGGGGGATATCGCTTTGACAAGGGATTTTCTCCTGGGTATCAGACTTGTTGAAAAGGGTGTAACAGTTCTGAACGATCGGGGGAAAATATGGAATATTCGAGAGCTCAGGGAACGGGCTGAGGAGGCGGAATTGATGAAGGCCATCCGGAAGGGCGGCATTGCGAAGAACTCAAAGCGCAGTTACAGCACTCAGGACAGCCATAACTTTGCCGCAGCCCTGGATAGACTTCTTAATTCTCAGTTAATACCCGGTGAATCTCTTCGGTGAGAGAGTCCTCTCCATCCGCATCGTAAAAAGGTTCCCAGACGAAAATCCCTCCCAGTGATTTTTCAATTGCCCATTCTATTTTTTTTGCCACAGTTGAGCGTCCGTTAAAAAAATATTCGCCGGCGGTATCATACGAAGCCTCAGGGGTAAAGTCCCTGACTATTTCAGCGTAGTTCTTTGTCTCTTTCCAGTATCCGTCTGATTGGGGATTGAAGTTTCGGCCGTAGTAGGGGATACCAAGTATCATTTTATCCGGTAAAAGCCTGTACCTTGTCATCAGTATTTCAACATCCGCCACAGCGGATTCAAATGTAGAATGCTTCCCGTAACCGTCATAGGCCATCAGATGAATTTCATCAGCGATTTTAAAAAGTTCAGCATCCGGCAGTCTCCAACGGCTTACTGCAAATGAGAGTACAGTTCCGGCAGGGAGGTCTCGCTTCAACATAGTGGCCAGCAAGTTGATTCCCTTTATCTCATTTGCCCTGGGTGCGGCGGGGAATTCCCAATCAATATCAATTCCGTTCAGCTTGTACTTCATGCAGAGTTCCTGCAGTCTTTGAACAATTTGTTCCATTTTCAATTCGGTTCTGCCGTCCGGCATAAAATCAGAAGAGTCTCCGATCAACGAAAGATAAATCCGAGGAGGACTGTCTTTGATAAGTGATTCAAGATAGGAGATTTGCCTGAAGTCAGGTGTA
>QNBK01000470.1 GCA_003644105.1 Spirochaetota bacterium
GGTCTACGGCGATTCCCGGGCGGCATCCCGCGGAGCGGATGGCTTCGATGGTTCTAAGAGGATGGCGGCAGCACTCGGGATGAAAAGTGATGTTCGATCCGCTGAACGGTGAAAACATGGGGATGAATTGATCCACATCCTCCACCATCAGATGGATATCAAGAGGCAGATTGGTAACGGGCTTGAGTTTCTCACAGTAACCCGGTCCAAGTGTGAGATTCGGGACGTAATGGCCGTCCATAATATCAATATGCAGATAATCGAAACCGGATTCTTCAATGATTTTGATGTCTTCAGCGAGGTTGAGAAAATCCGCACACATCATGGATGGTGAGATTTTGATGGTTCTTTTTGTGTTACTCATAATTATCAATCATATTGGATGAATAATGGTGAAATGTCAATTAAAACGAAGCGTAATTGATTAGATATGAATGAAAGTGATTGACAACGACCGAACCTGAGAATAACATGTCCATAAATTATGAAAGCGTTAACACTAATAGCCAACGGTCAGCTTGAAGTTTTAAACAGCTCATCTCCTGAGCCTCTAACCCCTGATTCCTCCCTTGTGAGGATTCGTGCCGCCGGTGTCTGCGGTTCGGACATTCCCCGGGGATTCCAGAGCGGTGCCTATCAGTACCCTCTGGTAATGGGACATGAACTCTCAGGTATCGTGGAAGAGCCGGCTCCCGGGAGCGCTTATTCTGCCGGAGATCTGGTAGCAATTTTCCCGTTACTCCCGGATATGAGTGAGTCCATTAACCAGATTGGTGAATACGCTTTATCAAAGAACTACGATTACTTCGGCTCACGGAGAGACGGAGGCTTTCAGGAGTATCTTTCAGTTCCTGAGTTCAATCTTATTCCGGTTCCTCAAGGTGTTGATCCGGCTCACGCATCCATGACTGAACCATGTGCAGTGGCCTATCATGCTGTTGACAAACCTGATATCAGTCCTGGTATGTCTGCTGCGGTGATCGGAGGCGGTCCCATCGGAAATATGGCTGCTCAATGGTTGCGAATAAGGGGTTGTCGACCTGTTATTGTTTCCGAGCCTGATGAACAGAAGCGTGACATCGCCGAAAACATGGGTTTTTCTGTCATTGATCCGATTACGAAAAATCCTGTTGAAGTTATCCAGGAACTTACGGGTGGTGGTGCTGATGTGGTGGTTGAAGCATGCGGCTTGCCTCTCACGTTTCGGCAGGCTCTTGGCTCCACCGGGCTGTTCGGCCAGGTGGTGTTCATGGGCAATATCCATGGGGATTTCACCCTGTCGGAGCCGGAATTCTCAGCTATGCTTCGCCGGGAAATCACTATCCATACAACCTGGAACAGCAAGGTAGCACCCCGGGGTCGGGATGAATGGACCCGTGTGCTGGCGGCAATGCAGAACGAATTGGACTTGGAGCCGCTCATCAGTCACCGTATCGGCCTTGATGAGGGTCCAGAATTGCTTGAATCCATGTTTAAGAGGACTCTCTGGTACAACAAAGTTATATTCACGGACGATAAATAAATAATGAATTATGAAATCGGTATTAAAGCCGACCCAATAGAATATCGGTACAGCTATGAATGGCTGTTTAAAATGATGGACCGGCTGGATGTCAGGAACCTTCAATTAGGTTCGTTTTTTGAGATGTACAGGCTTCCGGATCGTTATTTTCAGAGGCTTCGTCGATTGGCCGATGATCACGGTATCCGGATCCGCAGCTGTTTCACCACTCACCGGGAATTGGGAGGATTTTTCTTTGACGATCCTGATATGCAGAAGGCTGCAATGGATGCTTACCGCCGTTATATTGAAATTGGCGTCATCCTGGGAGCTGATGCAGTGGGATCCAATCCGGGTTCTGTCCTTCGCGATAATATGGGATACAAGGAGAAGGGGATTCATAACTATCTGAATGCCATGATAGAGCTTTCCCGGTATGCGTGTGATGTAGGACTGGAAGCCCTCACCGTTGAACCCATGTCCTGTCTCGCTGAGCCTCCTGCAACGAAGGAAGAGATTACCCGTTTCATGACAACAATGGAGGCCGCACGGTCCGATAATCCCGAGGGCATGGTTCCTGTCTATCTCTGTGCGGATATGTCCCATGGTTACGCCGATCATGATGGAAACATCGTTCAGAACCATATGGAACTCTTCGAGCATTGCATACCCTGGATGTGGGAATTTCATATCAAGAACACCGATGCCCTATTCAATTCAACCTTCGGTTTTTCCCCTGATGAAATGAAAAAGGGTATTGTTGACCTTGGCTCAATCAGAAATCTGGTAGAGGAGCGAACCGGCGATTTTCCCTGCCTGGAACCCATTGGTTATCTGGAAACATCCGGCCCGAAACTGGGTCGGGACTATTCTGATTTCAGATTGGAAGAAGAAATTGAATGGTCGATAAAGGCGGTTCGGGAACTCTATATCTGTGATGCCCACCAGGTGCTGAATCAGTAATTTCTGGTGTTGGCGGCCCTGATTGAAAATGATGAAGATATCTCAACGAAGTTCAAAAATTCAAC
>QNBK01000471.1 GCA_003644105.1 Spirochaetota bacterium
GAAAATCTTACAGAGGCATTTGACGAAGAGTCTACAACACTCCAGATTCTTCGAGGGAAAAGCAGGGAGAGTCTCTCAGAAAGACGGAGTGAAATTGTCTCTCTGAGAAAATCTTACAGAGGCATACGACGAAGAGTCTACAACACTCCAGATTCTTCGAGGGAAAAGCAGGGAGAGTCTCTCAGAAAGACGGAGTGGAATTGTCTCTCTGAGAAATTCTTACAAAGGCATACGACGAAGAGTGTACAGCACTCCAGATTCTTCGAGGGAAAAGCAAGTAGACTTTCTCAGAAAGACGGATTGTTATCGTCACCCTGACGGAGTGTAGATTATTATTTGGAGGAAATATAGCATCTTGATAATTTGATTTTTTTATTTTAAAAAAAGAGAATCAAAGGAGACAAAAAATGCAACAGTTAAGAATTTTGTGGGTCGATGATGAAATTGAACACTTAAGACCCTTCATACTATTTCTAACCGAACGAGGTTATAAAGTAAAAACCATATCCAATGGTTCAGATGCTATTGACCTTGTTTCGAAAGAAGATTTCGATCTGGTTTTCCTCGATGAAATGATGCCAGGGATGGATGGACTTTCTACCCTGCGCGAAATTAAGAGGATAAGCAACTCTCTGCCGGTTATCATGGTTACAAAAAGTGAGGAAGAAGGCATTATGGAAGGTGCTATTGCCGGACAGATAGCCGACTATCTAATAAAACCGATCAATCCAAATCAACTTATTATGGCAATTAAAAAGCTATTTGAGGCAAATGAAATTAAGAGGAATAAAATAGGTGCACAGTATGCAGAATTCTCTGCACAATTAAATCAAAGATTATTTACAGATCTTAAAAGTGATGATTGGATCAATATTTATAAGGATTTGAATAATTGGGATTTTATTCTAGATGACATTAACGACCAGACTCTTCTTCATACTCATTTTCTGGAAAAAATGAATTGCAATGCGGAGTTTTCCAATTTTGTAGCAGACAATTACAAAGGCTGGTTGAGTTCTGATGACCGACCGCAATTATCTTTTGATGTGGTTTCGGATCATGTTATTCCAAAATTAAATAATAAAGCACCGGTATATTTAATAGTTCTGGATTGCATGAGATTAGACCAATACCGTGCCATTGAACCATATATAAAAGAGCTCTTCGATGTTGATCTGAACATGTATTATTCTATCTTGCCAACTGCAACTCCTTATTCACGTAACGCTATTTTCAGTGGTTTACTTCCCAGTGATATTGCTAAGAACTTTCCGGAGTACTGGGTGGAGTCGAGTGATATGGATAACAGCAGAAACAGGAATGAACATCAGCTTCTAGATGCTCATATTAGTGATCTGGGATCTAATATCGGTCCGAGTAAATATATTAAGATACTTAATATTGAAGAGGGTAATTTTGTGGTGAGGAAAATCGCATCATGGCATAATGAAAAACTGGTGACCTTGGTTTATAATTTTCTCGATCTGGTTGCTCATCACCGCTCTAAAGATGAAATTTTAAAGGAAACAATTCCGGATGAGCAGGCACTTAGGGCATTTACTAAGCATTGGTTTTTGCATTCAAGTTTTTATGAAACTCTAAAAAACATAGCTAAACAGAAAGCAACGGTCATTCTAACAACAGATCATGGTTCAATCAGAGTTAACAGAGCCAGTCAGCTGGTAGCAGATAAGGAGACGACCACAACAGTAAGATACAAACAGGGCAAGAATCTAACCTGTAACAATAAGCATGCACTTCATATAAAAGATCCGGAAGAATTTGGTCTGCCGGCACGAGGTATCATCGATAATTATGTTATTGCCAAGGATGATTACTATTTTGTTTATCCAAACTCATTCCATAAATACATGAACCTTTTTAATGGAACTTTCCAGCATGGCGGAATATCCATGGAAGAGATGCTTTTACCGTTGGCGGTATGTAAGCCGAAAAAATAAATGGATATGCAGGAAGAAAGAATTCTAAGAAGTGAAGATGATACAATAGAATTTGCCAAAGAGCTGGCACCAAAGTTAAAAAAAGGTGACGTGCTGGCTCTTTATGGTGAATTGGGAACTGGAAAAACTTTCTTCACACAGCAGCTTTGTAAGTTTTTGGGAGTTAGAGAAAATGTAAGTAGTCCCAGCTATGTGTTGATGAATGAATATATAGGAAATTACAATATTTATCACCTGGATCTTTACCGGTTGGATGCAGCGGAAGAAGTTCTGGAATTGGGACTGTATGATCTATTTAAAGATGCAATTACGATTATTGAATGGCCTGAAATCGCAGATGGAATGTTGCCGGAAAACACGATTCACATTTACTTTGAATTCATTGATCAGAATAGGAAAGTGAGAATCAGTAAGTAGAACAGGCGTTATTCTCTTTTCTAACTCACCCCTCGGTCCCCTCTCTTAAACATAATAGAGGGGAAAAAGGTTGTCTCTCTGAGAACTTCTCACAAAGGCATTCGACGAAGAGTCAACAACACTCCAGATTCTTCGGGGGAAAAGCAAGA
>QNBK01000472.1 GCA_003644105.1 Spirochaetota bacterium
AATCCCTCTGGCGACCGTATCGGAGGTCGAACCACCTTCAAAGAAGGTTCCTGCGACACTGATACCAAGCCCGGTGAAAGCCACGCTGACTCCGGTTGCCGTCGCATCAGCGACCGCTTCTACAACCCCCTCGTTAACGACAGTATCGTCACCCTTGTCACCACTCAGGGTGACTGCCTCTGCGGTCGCTGTAGCTGCCGCTGCTGCACCCGCTATACCACCGACCGTAACTGCTGCTGCGACCGAGGTCGCGTCTGAATCGGCTTCGGCCCGGGCAAAGTCAAGATTACGAACTTCGTCATCACCGACACCGCCGGACAAACCGGTTGCGTAGGCGTTCGTTTTTGTACCGCCATCCCAGAACGAATCGCTGGCGACTGCCGCACCAACACCGGTCAGAGCAACACTGGTACTGGCAGCATTGGCGTTGGCGAACCCGGTAACAGCACTGTTACTGATCATCGTATCGTTGCCCGTACCTGCATCGATACCGCTGGCGTCGGCATTGGCTGTCGACGTGCTGATTGCACCTGCGACGCCGCCCACGGTAACCGCAAGACTGGTCGAGACCGAGGTCGAGTTGGCCGTCGCATTGATAACCGAAGTATTCTCGGCGTTGCCGGTCAGAATAAGGTCATCACCGGCGCCGCCAGCAATACCACGCGCATTCGAGTTGCTCGTCGTCCCACCGTCCCAGACGGCATCGGCTGCCACACCAACACCGATTCCGGTGAGCGCCACGTTGCTCGCCACTGCTGCTGCAGTGGCGGTCGCATTCAGGTCTCCGAGATTATTAATGGTGTCGTTTTCGCTGCCAGCATCAATCGCATTGGCCCGGGCATCGGCGGTCGCTGTTGAATTTGCGACACCAACACCACCAACCACAAAAGTCAGGGCACTTGCTGTCGGGACTGAGGTTGCGGAGCTGCTTATATCGGCATAATTGTCAATGCGGTCGCTCCCGCTTCCAGCAGTGATACCCGACGCTGTTGAATTGCTGCGGGTGCCGCCATCCCAGGAATTGTTGCCCGCTACAGTTACACCGAATTTGGAATCCGCATTGGCCACGGTATTGGAGTTTGAAACTGACGATACGGAAATGAGGTTATAGGTTTCAACGACATCAGCGCCTGCCCCCAGATCAATACCGGTTACAGCGGCATGCGAGTTTGCCGCAGTGATCGCGCCGGCAACCCCCAAAATAGCTACCGAGGCGGCTATATCGGTCGATGTAGCGAGAGCATCGGCGGTGACAACTCCATCACTGTACACAACATCTGCACCGCCACCCAAATTCATGGCTATGGCATCGGACTTGGCGGTTGTACCACCATCCCACGCTGCGCCTCCGGAAATAGCCACACCGGCCGCCGTGAACGACACTGCCGCAGAAGCGGCAATAGCCGTGGCATCAGCATTAACATCACCTGCGTTTATAATGACGTCGTTGTACTCCTCGGAACCTGTATCGATGGCCGTAGAGTCGGCTGTTGCAGTGGCTGTGGAAACTGCACCGGCAACACCAGCAACTGCAACACTGATGGTCGCAGACGCCGATTCAGCCCATGCGTCCGTTTGTACCGAGCCGCTGTTTTCGATCGTGTCTGCACCTTCGCCGACTTCGATGCCACGCGCACTCGATTTAGCCTCGGTGCCGCCATCCCAGACATCTCCGGCGGCGACAGCGACACCGGCCGTTGTTACGCTGACCGAAGTTGTTGCTGCGAGTGCATGTGAAGTCACATCGAGGTCGCCGCTATTTTTGACAACATCAACGGCGTTGCCGAAGCCGGTATCGATCGCACTGGCATCAGCGCTGCTGGTCGCGGTAGCCACACCGGCGGCAACGCCGGAAACAGCCACTGCCACTGCCGCTTCGGCCGCAATAGAATTAGACCAGATATCGATATTACCGGAGTTATCGACCAGGTCCGTCCCTTCACCCACTTCAATACCGCGCGCTTGTGCATTTGCTGTGGTACCACCAGCCCAGGAAGCGCCGCCGGCCACTGCTACCCCCGCGGTTGTCACCGAAACTGTGGCGGTAGCGGCAAGGGCATTGGCTTCAGCCGTCAGATCACCGCGGTTAATGACCGTGTCAGCATCTTCTTCTGCTTCACCCGTATCAATTGCCGTTGCTGATGAAGTGCCGGTTGAGGTCGCGATCGCTCCGGCCACACCGGTAACAGCAACACTGACACCCAACTCAGCCGCTGCCGCATTTGCTATGGCGGTGACGTTGCCTGAGTTATCAACACGATCCTGACCGTCCCCGACGGCGATACCGTAGCTATCAGATATCGCCTTGGTGCCACCGTCCCAGACTGCACCAGCGGCCACAGCCAGACCGGCATTGGTAAATGTAACTGTCGAGGTTGCAGCTGCAGCGGTCGATTCCGCTCTCAAACTACCACTGTTAATGACGCTATCCGTATCAGTGCCTTCACTGGCATCGATAGCGGTTGCGAGTGAACTGCCGGTCGAGGTTGCGGTGGCACCGGCGACACCCGACACCGAAATTGC
>QNBK01000113.1 GCA_003644105.1 Spirochaetota bacterium
AGATTGCCCGTCCGGAATCTGGCACATCCAAGCGCCTCCCAGGCGTAGGGATTGGTTTTATCATTTCGAACGTAATGGAGCAGTGCTTTGATTGCTTTGTTATTCTCTCCGGTTTCTGTATATGCGATACCGATATCACAGATAGCTCTGAGGTCTTCAGGATCATCTGAAATTATTTCAGATAATATTACTTTTGCCCGTTGGAAAGCACCTTCACGCATGAGGTGTTCAGCTTGATCGACAGTCGGCATTCATGCTCCCCCTACGATTTTTATCGGATGATTAGCATTCTGACTGGAGCCTCCGGAGTAAATGTATTGACTGTCTGTGGAGATAAAGTGATGTGAATGTGATGATAATGCTCATTTATTATGGAGTAGAGAGGATTTTCTTGTCCATAAATCGAATCCCCTGATATAATAATACCGATCCTTATCTTTTTAATGCATACATCTCCGGAGGATTCGGATGTTGACTTTAGACCCTGCAATGAAAAATCTGCTGATAGAAACTGTCGGCGGGAGCCTTGTTGCAGATCAGGTTGAAGCGTTGGGACAAATGCTTTTACCTGATTTGAATATTCATGACTTAAGCGGGAAACGGCGTAATTTCACTCTGTCGCCGAGAATGGCGGCTCAGGTTCTCACCGAGCACCTGATCGACCATAAACAGCTGAGCGATTATATCAAACTACTGATAGAAATGGACGAGGAAGTTATCCTCGGAAAGGAAATCAGAATCGAAGGGTTGGAATACTTTCTTAAACAACTCTCTGAAACCGGGCTTATTTATGATTCAAAAAAACGTAAAGTCGTAACACTCAAAGAAGATTTGAGTAAACGTCCGGATTGGGGCGTTCTGAAAAACGGCAGAAATTATGATGTTACCGTCGGCAGCATGGATATTGTCGGAAGTTCCGAACTGGTGAAGAAGTTCGGAAGGAAAACCATGGAGAAGTTTTATTCATTCTTCTGGGCTACCCTTGGTGAACGCCTGGGAACATATGACGGACGGATCTGGTCCTGGGCCGGTGATGGAGGGATTCTGGCCTTTGCCTTTAAGAATCATAGAGAACGTGCAACACGTTTTGCTTATGAAATGCAGAGAATTATGCCTCTGGTAAACGCCCATACCCGGAATCCAATCAGTGAGAGTGTTGCTATCCGTATCGGTCTGCACAGCGGTAAAGTTGCCTTCATGTCCGATACCGGGAAGATGATTTCTGATGTCATCAATCTTGCAGCACACCTTGAAAAAAAGGGAACACAACCGGGTTTCGTTTCTATTACCGAATCTATCTGGAAAGCTTTGCCGTCCAAGT
Source organism: Spirochaetota bacterium (assembly GCA_003644105.1). Taxonomy (GTDB): domain Bacteria; phylum Spirochaetota; class Spirochaetia; order DSM-2461; family DSM-2461; genus UBA2779. The sequence continues at coordinate 1,322 of QNBK01000113.1, forward strand.
TGCAGGATCTTTTTGATCCCGTGGGTGATTTTGAAGGGACGCTGAAGATGAGTTCTCCAAACAGGCTTGATGTAGTATGAAAACACAGTGTGACAGCATGGTGGTATTTATAGATGGCTAAAAAAATGTTGATGGCTGTTGTCCTCGTACTTGCAGGGATCAGCCTTTCCGCATCCGAGGGAACCTTTCAGCTCAATACCGTATTTCAGCATACAACCTACCCCCTGTTCGGAACCGGTGGTAAGGACATCATCCGGCTTTCATCGGCGGGAATCGGCTTAAAAAGTACCAGAGGAAATGGCTTTCATGGAATTATCGATCTTGCGATTCTCTTTCCGTATAAGATGGAGGAAAAGATTTATCCTGCTGCATCTTTCTCCAATCGAGTCATTACGGGATTTCCCCTTACTCTGGATTCACTTATAGGTATCGGTTATATATTCGACCTCAGCCCGATGATGTTCCTTGTTTCCGGCGGATTCCATACCGGAGCGTTGCTGGAGGGTGGATCTTTTTTAGTATCCTTCGGACTTGGGGCGGATGCCCAGGTTTTTGTAAAATACGGAAAGGTATTTACGGCCCAGTTCGGACTGAAATTAGCCGTGGATTTCTGGGGGACGCAAACTTTTATACCCGGATCGAATCAGTTTTCCGGTTTTCCCCTTACCTTCGGTGTCTACACCGGCCTTGGGCTCAAATACTGATCTCAAGTACTGAAATCTATTCCGGAAGCACCCTGACAGCACCTTTATCCGCACTGGAGGCCAGTAGAGCATAGGCTTTAAGGGCATCGGAAACTGTTCTATCCCGATTCGGCTTCCATGCCAGAGTACCTTTGGCTTCTTCTTCATTCCTTCGATTCTGCAGCTCTCCATTATCCAATCGGACATCAATCTTTCGGTTGGGAATATCAATATCGACAATATCTCCGTCACGAATCAGGCCGATACCTCCGCCTGCAGCGGCTTCAGGTGAGGCATGGCCGATGGACAGACCGGAGGTTCCACCGGAGAAGCGGCCGTCGGTAAGGAGGGCACAGGCTTTTCCGAGCTTCATGGATTTAAGGTAACTGGTAGGGTAGAGCATTTCCTGCATACCAGGACCACCCTTCGGGCCTTCATAGCGGATAACCACTACATCACCAGCTACAATCTTCCCTTCCAGAATCGCTTCAACTGAAGCATCCTGGGAGTCGAAAACCTTTGCCGGACCTGAGAACTTGAGAATGGACTCATCAACACCGGCTGTTTTCACAACAGCACCGTTGATGGCCAGATTTCCATAGAGTATCGCAAGGCCACCATCGACGGTGTAGGCGTTTTCTACATTTCGGATGCATCCTGATTCCCGGTTTGTATCGGTTTCCTTGTAGCGATTGGCCTGTCCTCCCATCGTAATGGATCGGACACCCCCGGGAGCCGCTTTGTACAACTCCACGGCATCATCCGAAGGGGCCTTACCGGCGATATCCCATTTTTCGAGGGCTTCTTTCAGGTTTTTGGAATCGATACGGTTTACGGTGGTATCAATCAGCCCGGCTCTTGCGAGTTCGCCGAGTATACCCAGTATTCCACCTGCCCGGTGGACGTCCTGAATGTGGTAATGAGAGCTGGGAGCCACTTTGCAGATACAGGGAACGCCTCTGCTGAGTGCTCCGATATCGTCCAGGGTGAAATCGATGTTTCCTGATTGGGCAACTGCCAGAATGTGGAGGATTGTATTCGTGGAACCGCCCATGGCGATATCCAGAGCCATGGCATTTTTAAACGCGATTTTTGAAGCGATATTCCTGGGAAGAACCGAGTCATCACCATCGGTATAGTACCTGTCAGCCAGGGAAACAATGAGATCGGCTGCTTTATCGAACAGCCCGGTACGCTCGGCGTGGGTGGCCAGAACTGTTCCGTTGCCGGGAAGACCCAACCCCAGAGCCTCAACCAGGCAGTTCATGGAATTGGCGGTGAACATACCGCTGCAGGATCCGCAGGTGGGGCAGGCGGCATTTTCCACCTGGTTCAGCTCTTCATCGCTTACCGAATCATCTCCGGCCATCACCATGGCATCCACCAGATCGAGCGCTTTTTCATCAACCTTACCGGCTTCCATGGGGCCGCCGGATACAAATATTGTTGGGATATTCAGTCTCATTGAGGCCATGAGCATACCCGGAGTAATCTTGTCACAGTTTGATATGCAGATCATGGCATCGGCCCGGTGGGCATTCACCATATATTCCACACTGTCGGCTATAATCTCCCGGGAGGGCAGGGAGTAGAGCATTCCGTCATGACCCATAGCAATACCGTCATCTATGGCAATGGTATTGAACTCGGCGGCAAAGCAGCCGGCCTTCTCAATCCTTTTCTTGATTCTCTGTCCCACATCATGGAGGTGAACATGTCCCGGGACGAATTGTGTAAATGAATTGGCAATGGCGATAACCGGCCGGTACATCTGAGAATCTACCATCCCGTTAGCCTTCCATAGGGATCGTGCTCCGGCCATAAGCCGTCCGTGTCTGCTGGTTGCGCTGCGTAATGTATGTGCCATCTTCAAACTCCTGCCCCGGTAGTATAGCGTTAACCGGATATTTTTTTCCAGATCGTAATTACGTTGAATCTCTGGTGGATATCGATTCCCCCTTACAGAACACAGAAAATCTCCACCCTCTCGACCTTCCCCTGCCCAATGCTTATATTGACTGAACCATGATACTGACGAACTACCATACCCATAACGAGCTTTGCGACGGCAAAGGCCCGATAGAAGCCTATATAACTAAAGCTATTGAGAAAGGATTTACAGCCCTGGGCTTTTCTTCCCATGCGCCCCTTCCTGTAAAAAACGACTGGACTCTCACCGAAGAAAACCTGCTTATTTACCTGGCGGAACTGGATCAGCAGATATTCAAATGGGGGAGTCAGATACAAATCTACAAAGGGCTGGAAATTGATTACATTCCCGGCTATCAGGCACCCAACCAGAAACGCTGGACCGATCTGAATTTGGACTATTCCATCGGCTCGGTACACACCACCACAGGGCTATCTCAGAATCCCGAATACTGCTGTATTGACGGGCCGGAAGACGAGCTGAAATGGCTGCTGGATGAGATTCATGAGGGTTCCTGGGAGAAACTCAGTGAAGCTTACTACACGAGGATCTGTGAACTGGTGGAGCTGGGGGGATTTGATTTCCTGGGTCATTTCGATCTTCTTAAAAAGAGGAACCGGGATAATGCCTGTTTCTCTGAAGAGGCGCCATGGTACCATCGGCATGTTCTTACAGCCCTGGATGCTCTTGATGGAAGCGGTATTATCATGGAGGTGAATTCCGGTGCCATATCCCGTGGGGCTCTGGACGTAGTGTACCCTTCTCCCTGGATACTCGCCGAAGCTTTAAAGCGTGATATCCCCGTAATGGTGAATGCCGATGCCCACCGCCCGGAAGACATCGACTGTAACTATGATGAATCATGTGCCCTGCTGCGGGAAACCGGATATCATGAAATCTGGGCCCTGGTTGATGAAAAATGGCAGGCGGTACAGTTATAGAGTTCTCATTTCCCAAAGTTCTACGAGCGTCTTGATAACCTGAGACCGATTCACGATAATTCTGTTTACAAACCATTGGAGGTTTATTATATGGCATCAAAAAGACTTAACGTCGCCGGTATACTGATTATTCTGGTCGGAGCATTCATGCTCTTAAGCGGCATCGCTTCTTTCACAGGGAATACTCAGGGCTTCGGAGGTTTTTCAAATGACATCAGCCGGGCCTTCGGCGGCTCGGGTAATTCACTCAACATCATCATTGCTGTAATTGAGATTATTGCCGGTGGTCTGCTGATACTCAGCCGCTTTGTCTCCATCGGTGCTCTGGATTCATTTTTACGCATCGCAATATTCATTTTCTGGATCGTAATGATGGTTCTCAGCCTGATTCTCGGCGGCAATATCAACAATATCGACACTCTGGGCTGGTGGATATCCCTGGTGAATCAGAGCATCATTCTGGTGGTTCTCTGGATGATTAAAGACTAAAAAGACTGTTTTTTCTGTTGACCTCTGACGCGATTGGAGGTTCTTGCAGTTTGCAAACTTATCGGTCGGCCGGTGTCTGTACATCGACCGCAATAGCAATACTTTCCTGTACCTGGTTGAATCCTGTCTGATATTCCAGCCTGCTCTGGTATATATTGCCTCAGAGTGGTTTACGGCCAACCGGAAAAATACAGCGGAGGCATCCTGATGATTCTCGATATTATTCGTTCTACAGATCCAGTTCCCTACAGGGAAGCCTACGATCGGCAGAAGGTTCTCCATGCACGGCGGGTGGCCGGGGAGATACCCGACACACTCTGGCTTCTGGAGCACCCGCCGGTTCTCACCACCGGGATACGTAAAGATCAGTCGGCCAATATTCTCATCGATCCGAATATTGTGGGTGCGGAAATTGTGGAAACCGAAAGAGGGGGAGAGGTAACCTACCACGGCCCCGGGCAGCTGGTGGGCTATCTCTTTGTGAGTATCGAAAACCACGGATACCAGGTACGCCGTTTTGTCGAAAAGCTGGAGGGAGCTTTTATCACCTACTTAAGTGATTCTCACGGAATACAGGCCCGGCACGATGACGAACACACCGGTGTCTGGGTGGGTATGGAGAAGATTACCGCCATCGGCATAGCTTTAAGAGAACGGGTTACCCTTCACGGGTTTGCTTTTAATGTGAACACCGATCTGTCCCATTTCAAATGGATCGTTCCCTGCGGAATTGCCGATGGGGGGCGGGGGGTGACATCTCTTGAGAAACTCACCGGAAGAACCGCTGATTTTTCTGAGGTGGCTGAAAATATCGCTTTGATTGTCTCCAAGGCTCTGGGTTACGATATTTAATCTTGTACTGATTCCCAAGCGAATGCCGGTACCGCAGGCTGAACCGAGGAACGTTGTGACAAAAGCGAACTTGCGAGCAAGCCGCTGGCGGCTCCGGGTACAGGGCATGTCCTGGGGTATGGATACCGTTCATTATCTCTTTTCTACAGGTTCTGCACATCTTTGAAGAAATCGCTCTTGAAGACTGCAGTCAGCACGAAAGGTCAAACTCCAGGACCCTGTATCTTCGTGTGGCCTCAATTCTTGTTCTCATCAGTGTCGGGAATGTTCTTCATCACCTCCTGTTCTTTGTAAAAGACAGAAAGGAACTGGGGTACGGTTTTCCTTCCAGCATCCCCCTGAGATTGGCCGGGTTGTATTTGCTGCGGCTGCTGATCTGGTATTATAAAATCACTTCACTGATAATCATTTCCCAAAAACACACGATTATGGGAAATAGATTTGATAAAAACACCTGAAAATGGTAAAATATCCTTATGAAACGGAATATTCATGCTAAATTGCTATCTCTTTTAGAAAGAAGTAATAGTCAAAGAGTTCTCGTTATTGAGGGTGCAAGACAGGTTGGCAAGTCCTATCTGGTGAATAGCGTTCTGGAGGACTTACATACACCATACCTGAAGTTCGATCTTGAGAAAGATTCAAGAATCAGGAGACAAATTGATATGACTGAAGATTTTGAGGACTTCAAAGCCTTGATGATCGATCAATATCATTTAAAAAATAACTCCATTCTGTTTATTGATGAAGCTCAGGAATCTGTCAATCTGGCAGCATATGTTAAGTCGATGAAAGAGGACTGGCCAGAGGTGAAGGTAATACTTACCGGTTCATCCATGAATCGATTTTTTACTGATGGTATGAGAATCCCGGTAGGCCGTACCGAAAGTCTTTGTGTTTACGGATTTAATTTCGCAGAGTTTTTGAGATTTACAGGAAATACTGAATTGGCTGAATTTGTACAGTCTGCTCCTGTAAAGGTCCCGGGTTCGAGGCATCGATTACTTCTGGAATTGTACGATGAGTACTTGAAAGTAGGCGGTTACCCAGAGGCTGTGAAAGCTTATGCCGCAGGCGAATCATATTCAGCAGTAATCGATGAAATAATGGCATCACTGGAAGAAGATTTTTCGAGAAAGGAAGCCTCCCAACCCCACCTTTTTGCAGATGTAATAAGAGCGGTCTCAAGCCATGTAGGAAGCCTTTCAAAGTATTCCCATGTTGATGCTTCAAAGTACAATGTCCGAAAAGTTATTGAAGCAATGAAATTGTGGCATATCGTACTTGAAGTTCAGCCTTTTTCATTAGATTCCAATAGATCCTCTTTTCTACCCAAAAGATACCTTCATGATACAGGTGTTGTAAGCCGGAAACGTATACTTGCGGCTCCTACTATTTCCATACTGGAAACTATTGATCCTGCACTGGGAACCTCTCTTGGAGGATTGTTTGAAAATGCCGTTCTACTCAATCTTCTTGAAGGCGGTTCGGCTTCCAAAACTATTGGAACCTGGAAAAAAAGTAGCCGGGATGATGTTGAAGTTGATTTTATCCTTGATTCAGAAGCGCATCAGCTGAAGATTCCTATTGAGAGTAAAGCTTCGTTACAATTCAAGAAGAAGCATACAGGAAATGTATTTAAATACCTCCGGGCCACCGGCCAGAAAACCGGATTTGTTATTTCTGCAGCAAACATTGATCGGATAACTGATGCTGAAGGATTAACGGTAATTAATCTGCCGGTTTATCTTGGAACCAGGGAAAATATCGAAGCGTTTATCGGCTAAGGAAAAACAGAGGCGCTTGAGCTTTTCAACCTGTTTCAGCCGCCGGGAAACAGCTTGGACATTCATATCAGTCTTCATTAAACGAACTTCCCATAGCTTTTGAGCAGTAGAAAACTCTCAGTGGCACTGACATCTTCTATACCGGCAAGCTCCCGGGTAAGGAAGTCCACAAGACCGTGGTTGGAATCCACCAGAACTTCAGCCATCAGATCGTAGCGTCCCGAGACGATGGATACCGCCAGAACGTGGGGGAGATCGGCAATTTCCCGGGCCTTCTGCTCCAGCATGGAAGCCCGGGAGACGTTCACCGCCACCAGGGCAGCCTGTTGATTCTCCAGGGCATCGGGGTTGATGCCCGCGGCCACTTTGAGAATCCCCGTATCCTTCAGGCGTTTGAGGCGCTGCCTGATGGTTCCTTCCGAGACGCCCAGTTCCCTTGCCAGCTCTATGTTGGTGGCATTTTCCCTGCGAAGCCGCTGCACAATCTGCAGGTCGGTATCATCGAGGGATTCTTTGGGCAGGCGCTCGGTTTGAATCATTACAGCAGGTCTCTTACCGGAGTGTAGTCGGTATCAAAGGCCTCGGATACACCCTTACAGGTGATTTTCCCTTCATATGTATTAACTCCGGTGGCGATGGGAAGGCTGTTTTTTACCGCCGTTTCCAGACCGTTGTCCGCCAGGTAGAGTCCATAGCGCAGGGTGGTTCCAGTCAGGGCCAGAGTGCTTGTCAGGGCCACAGCTCCGGGCATGTTGGCAACACCGTA
>QNBK01000473.1 GCA_003644105.1 Spirochaetota bacterium
AATCAGTTGCCAGGAACGTCACTTACAATTTATATGAGAGACATTTGAAACCGCTGTTTCTTTAAGCGATGAATGGTATCAGCTTAATTCCGGAATATCATACTCCCCCAGATTCAGGGGGTAGTTTCCGTACTCCCTCACCAGTTTCACGACATAGTCGTATCTTTCCCCGGATACCGAATGGGGTACAGAATGATCAGACTGGAAAATGAATCCTCCGCCCTTCCCCGCGTTGAGCTTTCGGAGGACATAAGCTTTCAGCTCATCCAGGGGAAGATCGGCCCACGCCATCACATCCATATTGCCGCAGAACCCCATGCCGTGTCCGTACTCTTTGCGCAGGTTGACAACATCCAGCCCGGCCTTTGCCTCCAGGGGATTGTAGGAATCGATACCGATTTCCATATAGTCTTTGTATATTGACCTTGCATCTCCGCAGCCGTGATAGATTACCGGAAGATCATTTTCATGGCAGACACGGGTAATCTCTTTAACAACCGGCTTGAAGTACTTCCTCCAGTAATCCGGAGAAAAGAGCATTCCGTTCACATAGGCGACATCACCCCAGATTACCATCCCCGAGAGTAGTCCATCAGCTGCTTTAATCTGAGCCTTGGTCATCTCAATAACGAATTCCCCCACTCTTCTAATGAACTTCCCCAGCTTTTCGGGATAAAGTCCCATCCAGAGGTACATGTTTTCTGAACCGATAATCCGCCATCCCTGTTCCTGAGATTCACAGATACTGCCGTACACCGGAAAATCGTTATAAAGGGATTTAACCGTATCAATCCACGCCGGGGAGTTCAGGGCGAAACCGTCACCTACACCGGCAATCTGATTATCACCGGCACTGAAATAACGCCGGTCATCCCAGGGGTCGTCAAACTCGAAAGCCTCCATTTTCTCAACTGTGTCTGTATGAAATTTCTTGAAAGCCGGCATTGTTATTGACAGGTTTTTGAGAATTTCCGCCTCATAACCGGTACGGACAATTACTTCCTCCGGTGTGTTTTTAATGAACTTAAAGTTCTTGATATGAGGATCCATATTCGGTACTGTGGTTATCCAGTCAAGGTCGTAATAAGAGTAAATATCCGTATCTTCGGGAAGGTTGAGCTCCTTCCGCCATCTGTCTAAAAACTGTCCCCAGAAAAAATCACTCACCGGTATCCTGTCCGCTTCTTCATGGCGGAGAGTTTTATTCATTCGCTCCAGTTTTTTCAGACACTTCGGTGTCCGCTCCAGATTCTCATCAACCGCTCTGGAGCGAATCTCAAACATACTGGTTCCCTCACCCACCAGAATTTTACGATCGTTATTCTTTTCATCTACCATGAAAAAATGCTATTCCCTCAGGCGGGTCAGGTCAACCGCAAAAAATAACGGTTGATAAGTAAAAAATATCACTCCACAGAAATACAGTTTCCCGGGCTATGTGGGTGAGGGTTATTCCTGAGCCCTGATTCCCGGTCTAGATTTTCTCGAAAACCTGCCGCACACGGGAATAGTTGAACACCTCTCCAGTACCGATGATGTAGTACCAGCCGTAAATGTTCAATTTACCCTGCCGGTAACGCTCTTTAACCCCTGAATAGGTTACAAGATGATTCATCTGCTGCACCACATTAAGCTGCTCGGTCATCCATTCCCGCTTGATTTCATCATCGTCATTGTTCAATCGATGAAGGACTGTATCTTTCACTTTTGAGGAGAGTTTGAGCCAATGCCGGGTATGAGGGATGGATTCAAGTTCCTTCTCGTCCATCCACAGAGCGTGGCAGCCGCCGCAGTTGGAATGACCACAGATAATGATGTTCTCTACTTTGAGTATGTTCAGGGCATACTCTATGGCCGAAGTAGTGGAGAGGTATTCACCGGACTGCCGGTAATAGGGTACCAGATTGGCGATATTTCGCACGACAAAAAGGTCCCCGGGCATGGTCTTTGTAATGAGATTAGGTATCACCCGGGAATCAGAGCATCCGATGAAAAGGGTATGAGGGTTCTGTCTACGGCTTAAATCCCGGAACAAAGTTTTATTGTCCCGATAATCCTTAGCATTGAACGCCTTCACACCGTTAAATAGTTCTTCCAACTAGAACCTCCGATTGTTCCTTTCGGCATTTTTTCACTAAATAGACAAACAGGCAACATGAAGTCAAAGCAGAGGCAGCAGCAGAGTTAACCCGATAGTCAGGGTAAAAAAGGAAATAGCCGTTGAAAGAGCAACAATATCACCAGCTGTATCAGCATCTTTCCCCATAGCCTTAGTCATCGCAAAGCTGGATATAGCGGTGGGAGAACCTGCCATAAGGAAAAGCACAATAAGACCTCTGGTATCAACGTCCAGCCACCTTCCAACCAGCAGGGCCACAAGAGGGTTGAGAATCAGCTTTCCAGTAACAGCAGCAACAACCCCTTTCCATCGCTTATCAAGGCCGTGAATGCTCAAGTTGGCCCCTATCGTCAGAAATCCCAGAGGCAGGGCCGGATACCCGAAGTATTCAAGAC
>QNBK01000474.1 GCA_003644105.1 Spirochaetota bacterium
ACGGCACTGCTCAGACTACTGAGCCAGTCTCCCAAGTATCCGCCTCAACTCCTGCCTACGACCCCGTAACGGGAGCTTAACTCGTGGACTTGTCCAGAGCCTTAGAGCGATTTGCCACTACTCCGATCCTATACTTGGACCCCGTAACCGGGGACTGGGAAGACACCGGACTTTGTGGCAGCTTGCAGGTCTATGACAGGTTCATTACTGACCGTGCTTTTGGGCAGAAGAAACGAGTACTCAATCTCCCTGCTGGGGACCCCCTGCCCGAGGAGTACGGCAACTTCTGCTTAGAGGGCGGAGCTGCTAACTACATCCTTGAGAGCCTCAACGAGGACGTTCGCAATGGAGAGGCCTACGGCTACTCCTACCTCCTGCGTGTCGCCTCTGTAGAGGCCCAAGTTATTGCCGACGTCACCGAGGAGCTATCCTCTGGCGCCAGCGCCATAACCGGCGAAGAGGTCATAGAGACGCACTGGATCGACGTTGAAAGATATCGGTCGGAGAACTCAAAGACCTTCGACGATGTCGAGTACACCACATCAACTCTGTCGCTCCCGGGTATCGCTACAGTCGACGTATCCCACAAGATCCGGCTGGTAGAGAGTGGCGACGTTTACACAGTTAGTGAGGTGTTTGACAGCCTCAAGCTCACCGTCGTGCGCGGCATGTTGGCGGGCGTATGAATCAGTTTCCTTTAGACGTAAAGTCGACCCTGGACAAGACAATGTACGGGCTGAAGACGACTCTGGAAGGGGACTACCCCGGCCTGCAGGCGCTTGATATCGACAACGTCGAAGAGTTTGAAGTAGAGATGGGGTCGACTGCACCCGCCGTGTTGTGGCAGTTTTCAATGCTCGACCCGTCCCCTTTTGACCCTCTGTACAAGGGCAGTTTTTTGGTCGGTGTTAAGACCACCCGAGACTCCGGAAACTATCAGCTGACGGCGCTTACCGCCGAGCTGTTTAAGGTTTTCCAGGTAGGGGAGCAGTTCCCGGTAGGAGACTACTCCGGGGTTTCAGAAGTACTAAACAAAGGCGTTCTCACGGTGACTTCCATCGTGCTGGCCCCGCAGCAGTTCGATAACCAGCACAGTATTCGGACTTGTACGGTTGCTTTCGCAGCCCAGAGATTCCCCTGATGGCTAATGTTGTCTTTAAGGATGTGCGTAACACGACCCGCACCCTGGTATCCCAGGCGTATCAGCGCACCGGTACCGATGCGGCAGTTAAAGCTGAGCTTGATGGCCGAGTAACTGTCATCAACTCCTACGTACAGGGGCACATAAACGCCACTCTCGGGGAGGTCCGCAAGGTGACTAGCCGAGGCTTCTCGCCCGGCAACAAGCCTCTAGGATCCCGGGTATTTAGTCCGCAAGTAGCTGGCGTTAAGCGCGGTAGCATTGGCCGCATACAGCTAGACTGGCCTCAACTGAGTGCTGGGTACCTGCGGAGTAAGTCGAAGCGGACTTCTCCAGGAAAGAATAGATTTTGGAACCGCTCTGGAGACCTTGGGCGGGCCATGGCCGGAGTACCTGACGTGAAAGTGACGTCACGACTTCGCCTTAGAAAGAACTTGAAAAGTTTTAAAGCGGGGGAGGCCGAGTACGAGGTCGACTCTTTCCCCTCTAACCTACCAGAGCCTCTGCAGAGTTTAGTCCGTAGAGCTTTTCTTAACGGAGCATCTGGAAACGTAAGCGAAGCTTTGAGTGGCGCCACCATTTCTGGAGGTCTTGAGCCCATCCTCTATTTAGAGGTTAGCGGATCTGGCACTTCCCGGATTAAGCGCCCATTCATCGAGAAGCTAGCGGTAAACATGGGTCGCCTAGCTAGGCAGCGTATCAAAAACCTCGGCACTAATTAATTTTACTTTTGGAGATTTCCTCATGGCTTTAGGATCACCCGTTACCACCAAATTCAGCATCGGTACCGCCGAGCTGCGAATTGGTCCACTATCCTCAGCTAACAAGCTGCTGGACTCTCACTCTGTCGGCTTGATCGACTCCTCTTCTGTCAGCATCACTCAGGAGTCTGTAGATCTCGAGGGCGGCTTCCCCCGCATCCTGGTAGACACAGCTATTGTCCGTCAGTCTGCTGAGATCACTGCCACGCTTCGAGAGTACTCTCGAGCTAACCTCAACGTTCAGTTGGGTCGTGGTATTGCCTCCGTAGCTGCAGACTACGCCACTACTGTTGACGATGTTACGCTCGCGGCCGGCGCCGTCGCTATCGACGTACCCACTGGCGAAGGCACCAACTTCACCGCTGGCGACATCATTACTACTTACCCTGTTGGATCTCCCGAGAAGGTATCTGTAATGCTGGTCGCTTCAATCGCAATAGACACTCTGACTCTGGATGCCGGTACTCCTACGCTGCATGACTATGCACAGGGTGACCCCGTCTTCTTGTCTCACGCGCTGCCTGTAGGCGATGTTGACCAGACTAACTACTTTGCAGTAATGCTGGTAAGTAAGGAGAACTCCACAGGCCGCCCCATCGTATGGAGCTTCT
>QNBK01000475.1 GCA_003644105.1 Spirochaetota bacterium
ACTGCATATTTTTCAAGCAGGGCCACAATATTTGGATCAAGCCTTGCTCCGGAAAATTTTTCCAATTGCGCTAAAAAAGACTCCAGAGATGAAGTATCAATCTCATCGGCCAGAGTATCAAAAACATCAGCTCCAGCAAGAACCCTTGATAATAAGGGGATATCTCTTCGTTTCAGACCCTGGGGAGTGCCTGTCCCATCTGAGTTTTCATTTAAACTGCGAATAATTTTTGCACAATTCTCAAATCCAGAGCAGTGTGCAAGAAGATCAGCCCCCTTGACCGGATATTGAATAAAAAAATCTTTTTCATAATCAGAAAGCATCTCTTCAGGCTTTTGCAATATATTTTCCGGGACAAATAAAAGCCCGGCTTCGTGCAACATAGCAGCTTTTTTTAAATCTTCCAACTTTTTTTCATCAAATTCAAGCCTGGTTGCAACAAAATTGGCAATATGCGCAACCCGTTCACCATGACCTCTATTTTTTTCAACCCTTGTGGTTATTAAATTGGAAATAATTTTAGCAAAACCATTAATATTGCCCAAAAGACTATTTTTTACTGCTTTTATCTCTTTTTTTATCCGCTTTCGCTCACGCGTCATCTGATTAAGTTGTTTAAAGGCATTATTCAGTGTAGTGCGATCTTCAAAAAGTTGATTTTTTGTCTCTTTTAATTCTGCCTTAAATTTATCAAGATATTCAAAGGATTTTTTCAGTTTACTTTTTTGATCAGCAAGCTCATGACTACAGGATTTAAATTGCTGATCTTTTTTTTGCTCACTCTGAGTAATCATTCATCCACCATTCATCCCAGCCAGTCTCCATTATGCTTTGAGCAATTTTCCTGCCAGTATCGGTTTTAAGCCTTTTACGAACATGGGGCAACCATTTTTCAGGGCCCTTTGCACCGGTGTCCTCAAGTTTCTTTAATTCAAGAATAAAAGATATCTGATCCGCATCTTGAGCCAGTCTGGCTTCCATGGTTTCTCCTGAATTAAACTCCTCTAAAAGATTTTTAATATCTTTACCAAAGCTCACAGACTTTATCAAATGAGAAATCGCTTTTGCCTCATCTATGTTTGAATAATTTTTTTGTACATAATTAAAATCTCCTGTTCTTGCTTCGGCAATATCATGTACTAAAGCCATGGTCACAAGTTTTTCACAATCTATTGATTGATCTAATTTAGCCATGGCAAAGCAGATAAAGGCAGTCATAAAGCTGTGTTCAGCAATACTCTCCCTGCCTGATCCAAGAAAAGCATAACCGGATCTGGTAATATCTTTTAAGATTCTTACTTCAAATAAAAGATTTGCAATCTGTTTCATTTTTATTCAAACCTATGATAATCACAACATTTAACAACATTTCTTGACTTTTTATAAAACACTGAGTTAAATAAAGTCAAGAAATCAAGATTAAACAAAAGCAAATCAGGAGGAAATATGCTCAACAATAAAATAAAAATTGCAGTATCTGCCCTGATCTTTTTGGGGTTTGCGTTTTGTTCTACAGGATTTGCCCAGGAAAAAATTATCAAAAAAGATGACGTAGAGTTTGTACCAGGCCAGGATTCAGGCTTTTTCTATACAATTAAAAAAGGGGATACTTTGTGGGATTTATCTCAGAAATTTTACAATTCCCAATGGGACTGGCCAGGACTATGGGAAATGAATGATGATATAAAAAATCCCCACTGGATATATCCTGGAAAAAAAATCAGAGTTTTTTTAAAGGGAAAATCTGCACTTAAACCAATAATTGTAAAAGTAAAAAAACTTAAAAAAACTAAAAGTCCTGTTAAAATTAAAACATCTTTTTCCTATGCCCAGATGGATCATGCAGGATTCATCACAAGAGCGACTCAAACATCCCTTGGATCTGTAATTAAGGAAAAAGAAAACAACATAATGATGTCAGCCAATGATATTATCTATATAAAACCATCTAATACAGGCACACTTATTCCAGGAAAAACATATCAAATTTTCACCACTGAACCTGTTATGGCACAAACCAATAATCAAACATTTACAGGAATAAAGCACCTTATAAAGGCAGAGATTAAAATCATTGACCATAAAACAACCTATGCTACTGCATTGATCACTAAAGGTTACAGAGCGGTAAGAAAAGGGGATATGGTTATGGAGTACTATGAGCGTGATTCCATTTTAACGGTTGATGATAATCCTGATCCCATTGATGCATCAATTATCTGCTCTGAAAATAACAACATGATGATAAATGATTATACTATTGCATTTATTGATATTGGAAAAGATCATGTTCAAGCAGGACAGATATACTCCATTTTAAGAAAAAATGAGATTGTGGATAACACTCACACTACATGGCCAGCGAAAAAAAATAAAAATTTAATAGAACTTGATAATCTGGAATCAGGAAAATTGATTGTACTTCATACTGAAGATATTTCATCAACTGTTATGATTGTATCTTCAAAGTATGCAATTCACCCCAATGATATAGTAAACTAAAG
>QNBK01000114.1 GCA_003644105.1 Spirochaetota bacterium
AATATTTGCAGATCGGGCAAACGGACTGTGATAATCCCTATCGGGGTTATGTCGTGAAGGGTTCGGTATCGCTTTTCGCTCAGCTTGAGAGCATTCTCCGCCGCAACTTCCCTGGTTGTGTCTTTGAATGTGCAATAGGTCTGTTTGAACGTACCGTCGGGCCAATAGCCGATGCGGCCATCAAATGAAACATCTATGAATCGGTCGTCTTTCCGGCGCATCCTGAACTTGGCATTGTGAATCTGTCCCAGCCTCTTGAACTCCTTAAACTGTCTTCGAAAAACAGGCTGTGAATCGATATGAAGGAACTCCCCGAACCATGTACCGACAACTTCTTCGGACTTGTATCCGAGGGCTTCGATCCAGGCGCGGTTCACGGATATAAAATTTCCATCTTCATCCAGGGATTGGGTCGGCAATGGGGCATAATCGAAGATTGAACGGTACTTCTCTTCACTCTCCCGCAGGGCCCGGGATGTCTTTCGGATTTCGGAAATGTCACGAAACATAATACAAATTGCATCGGGAGTGTTGCCGGAATCAGAAACCGTCCATGCGGAGTATTCAAATGATTCTGTATTGCTATGCTGATTGCCGGTTCGGACTGTTTCGGATATCAGATCGTTAACAATTGTTACATCAAAGACGTCCTTTAATACCGAGACATGTTTTCCGATGAAATTGTCCCATGAATCAGCCAATTGCTCCTGCAGAGCCTTATTGATGATGAGAATCCGGCTATCCATATCGAGAAGAACAACCATATCGGAACACCGCATAACAATCTCAGCCTGCAGTCTGAGTAAGCGTTCAGACATATCCGGAGAATTATCAGGGATTGATGATGATTTCTTTTGCAGCATGGGAAGACTCCATGGCATCGAATTCAGATTCAAGAATATCACCGATTCATAGCTGGTACAACAATCTATATTTATTTATGACTGCTGATTTTCTAACCGGTCTTAATCAGTTGGAAAATTCCTCATCCAGCCGGGTTTTATACCAGCCGGCAAGGGCGATTACCCGGTTGGTAAAAGAATTCTGGGCCCGGTCGAGAAAGGCTTTCACATTGAGGGTTCTGGCGGACATCGTTCCGTACATCAGCAAACCCTCTTCCACCGGCACAACGATAAGGTGAATCTGCATGTCTCCCGGATCCGCTATTCTTATAAACCCCTTGTAGCGCATGGGGGTGAGGTTGATGATTTCCGCGGCAAAGGCGTTGGAGCCGGCTCGGAAGGTCATGGAGGATTCGTTGTTGTTAAAGCTCTTGTCCTTCTGATGAATCATTATCGTATCTTCTGCAAGTATTGTTGAAACCAGAGGGTCTGCAAGGGATGCTTTGGGTTTTTTTACATCGGCAATAGCCCAGGATTCCTCGAATAACAAGCGCATTTCTCCTCTTGAGGCTGAGTAGTATTCCAGTCCCTGGAGGGTGCTTACCGACCGCAGGATGTTGTAGAGGGTTAATCTTCTATCCCCTGGGGGCATCTCCCGGTATTTTTCGGGTAATTCACTCAAAGGGGTGAAGAACAAACCTTCGATACCGATGTTCAAATCTCCGGTAATCATCTGTCTGGCTATTCCGGCAGTGAGAGAAGTTTTCGGCAGAAGACCCGGGGATACACCATCTCCGTGAAAGCGCAGGAGTTCACCATCGTTCATGAGGGCGGAGTTGCCGGATGAAGATATGGCCGGTAGGATGTCGTTTAACGAGGGAAGGGTTCCCGGAGATTGGGAAAATCCGGGAAGGACTGTAAGGGTAAAAAAGAGAAAAAAGGTGATATTTTTTATGAGTTTTTGATAATTCATACCGGACAAGATACATCCTGGAGAGGTAGAAAGCAATTTATATAAATGTAGAAGCTTGACCGCGTTAATAAAAGGTTTTAGTGTTGAATTCACTTCTATTCGTTATGAATAGAAAAATCAGGAGGTTCCTATGAAAAGGATGATTTTTTCAGTTCTTTTACTGCTTTTAGTGTCATTTGGTGTTTTTGCTACAGCTGCAGCAGAAGGAGAGGCTGAAGCTCAGAGTGTCGTACTGTATTCCGCGCATACCCAGGAAATTATTGATGCTTTAGTTCCCCAATTTGAAGCTGCTACCGGAATAAAAGCTGAAGTGGTGAAAATGGGCTCCAGCGATGTTATTGCCAGAGTTAAAGCAGAACAGGGTAATCCCCAGTGTGATGTTATCTGGAGTATCGGCGGGGAGCAGTTGGAAGCGAATTCCGATCTGCTTCAGACTTACGAGCCCAAAGATTGGGACAAAGTTGATGATGTCTTTAAAGTCGGACACGGATGGCTTCCGTACACCGGTATTGTTATGGTGTTTGTTGCCAATACAGACATGTTAACCGAGGCTCAGATGCCGAAGTCCTGGACCGATCTGAGTAATTCCGGGTACAAAGGAATCATCTCATCTGCCAGAGCCGATAAATCCGGATCGTCTTATATGCAGCTGGCAACAGTTCTGAATATTTATCAGGACAAGGGCTGGGATGTTTATAAGAGTATTCTTCAGAACTTCGTACTCTCGGGCAGCTCTTCAGCAGTTCCCAGATTTGTTAATGATGGGGAAGCCGCAGTGGGTATCACCCTTGAAGACAATGCCTATCGTTATGTTGCCGGCGGCGGTCCTGTAAAAATCATCTATCCTGAAGATGGAACAACAGCCGCACCTGATGGAATCGCTCTGGTTAAAAACGGACCGAACTCCGCTGCAGCAAAAGCGTTTATTGACTGGGCCCTTTCTGCTGAAACACAGAGTTTTCTGGTACAGGAGATGGGACGGCGCCCGATTCGTTCTGACGTTCCCATATCACCGGATCTTCCGGCTATGAGTGAAATTAAAACAGTTCCCTATGACTTTGCATGGTCGGCAGGGAGTAAAAAAGATTTTGTGGCCAAATGGACAGAACTCGTCCAGGAACTCGGTCTGTAAACTAATTGTCAATTGTCAGTAAATACGATCCCGTAATCCGGGATCGTATTTTATTGTAATGGAGGCATCAATGGCTTCGATAGAGCTGGAAAAAATCAACAAGAACTTCCCGGGTGTAAAAGCCCTGAACAGTGTCAGTCAGAAAATAGAAAGCGGGGAGTTCTTTACCCTGCTGGGCCCGTCGGGCTGTGGGAAAACAACTCTGCTGCGGACAATCGCAGGTTTTTACCAGCAGGATTCGGGCCATATTTATCTGTCGGACAAGGTAATAGACAATGTCCCTGCGTTTAAAAGAGATACGGGAATGGTGTTTCAGAGTTATGCGGTATTTCCCCATATGACGGTATATGAAAATGTTGCATTCGGCTTGAAAACCAGGAAAGTTAATGACTCTGAAATTAAGGAAAGAGTTCATAGAGCACTGGAACAGGTTCACCTCACAGGGTATGAATCCCGCACACCGGATCAGTTAAGCGGCGGCCAGCAGCAGCGTGTCGGTCTTGCCCGGGCCATGGTTATCGAACCGAAAGTACTGTTGATGGATGAGCCTTTATCAAATCTTGATGCCAAGTTAAGAGTAGAAATGCGGACTGAAATCCGCAACATGCAGAAGCTTCTTGGAATTACCACGGTCTATGTTACCCACGACCAGGAAGAAGCCCTGGCCATATCCGACAAAATAGCTGTAATGAATTTCGGTGTTGTTCAGCAGGTAGGTACACCCTGGGAAATCTACAAGGAACCGGCTAATTTATTTGTTGCATCCTTTGTCGGTGATATTAATGTTATTAATGGAGCATCTCTTGGCACTGAGGTTGGTTTAACCAGTATCCTTGTTGATAAGAATCAGTCCAAAGAAAATATCAATATTGCAATTCGTCCTGAAGAGCTGAGTATTGTTACTGATGAAGTTTCTGGAGATGAATTCTCATGTATCCCGGGAGTGATTGAAAAAAGCTCCTTCATCGGGTCCCTTATCAGATATTCAGTTGATTGCGGGAACGATGTCACGTTGACAGTTGAGCTTCATAAACCGCAAAGTGAAGCTTTTATGCCTAACGGAACCTCCATCTTTGTTAAAGTTCCCGTTAAATCCATTCTGTACTTTCATTCAGAAACGGGTGAACGGATATGAGTATCAGGAAAACCCGGATCGGCAGATTTGATTTCTGGACCCTTGTAACAATCTTCGGGTATTTCATTGTCGGTTTGCTTCTGATCTACCCATTGTTCAATATTTTTAAAGCCAGTTTTATCAGTAATGAAACCGGAACCCTGTCAATGTCAAACTACGTAGAATTCTTTTCCAAGAAATACTACACCCGGACAATTCTGAACAGCCTTATTGTTTCCTTCGGTGGAACCCTCGGAGCGCTGCTTCTCGGTGTACCCCTGGCTTTTTTCACATCCAGATTCAAGATTCGCGGAAAAACCTTTCTGTCAACATTCGCCGTTTTATCCCTGTTGTCTCCGCCGTTTATCGGGGCCTATTCCTGGATTATCATGATGGGAAATAACGGTTTCCTGCGGAAATTTCTGATGACCTTCGGTCTTAACCTCCCGACGATATTCGGTGCCGGGGGAATTATCCTGGTTTATTCACTGCAGTATTACCCCTTTGTCTTTTTGCTGACATCCGGTGCATTGAGTAATGTCGACCGTTCCCTGGAAGAAGCAGCAGAAAATCTCGGGGCGAAGAGTACCATGCGTTTTTTCAGGGTAACACTTCCTCTGGTAATCCCATCGGTGAGTGCCGGGGCTCTAATGGCGTTTATGATGTCGTTGGCGAATTTCGGTACACCCATGATAATCGGAAGGAGCTTTCACGTTCTGCCGACAATGGCCTACAACCTGTACACCAGCGAAATCGGAGAGAATCCCGGACTTGCCTCAACGGTGAGTATACTGCTGATACTGGTATCCACCCTGATAATCTTTTTCCAGAGGTATGCTTCTTCAAGGCGGAAATACTCCAGTAATATGATAAACAAGCAAACCGTTGATACACTGCATGGTGTTAAAAACCTGCTGGTGCATTTTATCAGTTATCTGATTGTCTCAATCAGTACCCTTCCCCTGGCAGTGGTGGTTTTTTATTCCTTTAAAAAGACAAAAGGCCCGGTATTTCATCCGGGTTTCGGTTTACAGAGTTATCAGAAGGTGTTTCATGACGTCCCTGTCACCATAACGAACAGTCTGATTTTTTCTGTAACAGCGGTGATTTTTATCGTGATAATCGGGACCCTTTTGGGGTTTGTGATGTCCCGGAAGAAGAATCTGCCGGCGAAAATACTCGATCCTTTACTGATGATACCCTACATTATTCCTGGAACTGTGCTGGGTATCGGTTTCATCGTTGCATTCAACAATAAGCCGATATATCTGGCCGGGACTGCAACAATTATCATCATGTCGTACTTTATCCGTCGACTGCCATATTCCATAAGATCCAGTGCTTCCATACTCAAACAGATAGATCCTTCCCTTGAAGAAGCGGGAATCAACCTCGGATCGCCCCCGGGAAGAACTTTCCGCAAGGTTACTGTTCCGTTGATGATTCCGGGTATTGTTTCCGGGGCCATTATGAGCTGGGTTACCGCTGTAAATGAGCTCTCTTCCTCGATTGTGCTCTACGTCGGTAAAACAATGACCATGCCGGTAAGAATCTACTTGAGTGTCCTTGACGGGTTGTTCGGTACGGCTTCTGCTATGGCCACGATTCTGCTGGTTTCCACAGGATTGGCACTTTTCATAGTGAACAAATTTCTGGGTGTCGGCAGAGAAACCATCGCAGGCTGATGGTGATAAAAAACATAGTTTTTGATATCGGTAACGTTCTTCTCACCTATCACCCCCACGATTATCTGATGGGCAGGTACAGCAGGAAAGATGCGGATTTTCTCTTTAATGCGATATTCAATACAAAGGAATGGATTGAGCTGGATCGGGGGTCAATTACAGAAAAAGAGGCCCTTGAAATTTTCATCAACAGGAATCCTGAGAAGGAGTCAATCCTCAGAGAGATGATGGATGATTTCTACAATGTCTTTACTCAGATTGAGAGCAGTGTTGCAACTCTTCATCGCCTGAAAGAACAGGGTTACAGGTTGTTGTATCTCTCCAATATTCACATCGGTATATACGAACATGTAATGGGAAAGTATGATTTCTTCGGAGAGTTTGAAGGTGGAATCATCTCTGCTGATGTAAAAACCTTGAAGCCCGGTAAAGAAATCTTCCATCGCCTGATTGATAAGTTTAACCTGAAACCCGAGGAATCTCTCTTCATTGACGATACAGAGCCGAATACTGAAACGGCAGAAGAACTGGGGTTTGCTGTAATTCATCTGCAGGATCCCGGGGAATTGACCGGGGAACTGCAAAAACTTGGTATTTAGGGATAGTTAAATGAGTAAAGAATATACAAACGAATTGTTATTGGATTTTGGTTCCGACGGACAGACCCTGATTCCGGTAGTAACCCAGGATAATAAGACCAAGGAAGTATTAATTCTTGCCTTTGCCAATAAGGAAGCATTTGATGAAACCCGTAAAAGCGGATTGGCAACCTTCTGGAGCCGAAGCCGTCAGGAATTATGGAAAAAGGGAATGACCTCCGGGGATACATTGAAGATTGAAGATATTCTTATCAACTGTGAGCAAAATTCTTTAGTCTATCTTGTAACGCCACAGGGTACAGGTGCCTGCCATGCAAAAAAAAGTGATGGGACAGCGCATACATCCTGTTATTACCGCAGCATCAATCCGGATGGCACATTGGAATTGATTGAGGAGTAGAAATGCAGGATAAATTGATAATCGGGATGCCGGCAGGTTCTCTGGCCAACCCCGACCGCGGGGGTAACCTTATTGATTTGCTCGAAGATGCCGGATTTAAAACATCCGGTTACGAAAATGGCGGACCATCAACCTTTAAAACAATTGATTTTCTTTACGGCTGGGACGGTCGCCCTCAGGAATTTGGATCTCAGCTGAGCATCAATGAGCTGGATGTGGCCATTGCAGGGGATGATTGGATACAAGAGCGTATTCTGGAATTTGAACTTGAATACGGAATCAGCATCGCCCCGGAACGAATTATGTCTTTGCACCGGGGTAATGTCCGTATTGTGGGCATTATTGACGGTGATAATCCTGAAGAGACGATCGATGATTATCTGATTAAACTCTGTGCTGAAAAAGATGTGCTGGTGATGGTTTCTGAAATGCCCTATCTGGGTGTCGGCTGGGTGCGTGAGGCTTTAAAACGTATTGGTAAGCTGGATGAATACAAAGAGTTCAGTGTCCAAAAATACAAAACCCCTCCAAAGATTAAAAAGGGAGTGGTTATTTATGAAACCTGGGGGAAGACCGAAGCCAAAATAAAAAACGGCGGTGCTGATTTTGGGATAGAAATTACTCAAAGCGGCAGTGCCATCCGTAATTACGGACTTAAAATTGTCGATACATTGATCAATTCAGAAACCAGTATCTGGATTAACCCGGAGATTAAACAGCATCCGGTTAAAAAAGAGCTGCTGCAGATGTTTTTATTGAATCTCTATGGATGCATTCATGCGGAAAACAAAGTGCTGCTGGTGTTCAATGTGGAAACCGGCAAAACTGCCGGTATCGAGCAGTATATGGAGTCCAATAATCTATTTGGAAATGAGCCGACGGTATCATCCGGTAAGTCTTTTTCCGAGTATACGATTCAGGTGGAGTGCGATAACCGGGATCTGCCCCTGGCAAAAATCAGATTTGAATTGTTGAAACTCGGGGCAACCAATCTGGATACGATTCCGCTTTTATCATCCATACCGGATACGGGTGTTATTGGATTTTAAGGGTATTGTTCCATAGTTTTTCAAGAAATAATCTGTAAGGGTAAATCCTGATATCCCCCACCTGTCTGGGTGCAGGGTCCAGGGATACAACTATTTTGTGTTTCAAAGAGATATCTTCAGATAATCCGGAATACCCATTTGAGGACTCGAACTGACCTCTGGCGAGATGCCGGATGATACAGCACCCCACGATTAATACTCTGGAGGAAGAGCCCAAAGCTTAAATCGACAAATCAAATTACCGGCGTGTTGAGTCAGGCTGCACAAACTTTTCGGGCTCACTAAGGATGAGAATCTGTTATCAGTGTGCTGATAATCCCGGCAGCCTTCCCGGCATTGTACAGCGGCAGGAACAGCTTTCCTTCAGTTCTGCTTAATCTTTTTAAAGAAATTACCAGGCTGACGGCCGGGGAGTATTTCGTGGTATAAACTTCAAGACTTCGAGTCCGGGTACGATTTCCTGATTTTACTTCAATCGGAATAATCTGATCACCGACAGTAATGAGGAATTCAATCTCAGAAGTTCTCCCTTGCCAGAAACAAAGCTTGTTCATACCAGCAGAGGTAAGTTCCCGGGCGACATAATTTTCAGCAATATATCCTTTGTAGGAACCGTAATCCTGCCTGAGTATACTTTCAATGGGGATGCCGGACATCGTTCCCATTAAACCGATGTCAAAAAGATACAATTTCACCATATTTTTTTTGGCTCTGCTTGCAATTGGTACAGCAGGCTGCTCAACCAGATATGCAGGAATGGCCAGTCCTGTTTTCACCAGCCACTCTATCGGACCTTCAAACTGGCTGAACTTTGATTTATTCGGAATTACACCTTTAAACTGAAATCGAGATACAGAGTTATCATTCACCCGGCTTATCTGCTGTGGAATATCTTCCCATATTCTGGCGATATGAGCGGCGTTCCACTTCCCGGAGTGC
>QNBK01000115.1 GCA_003644105.1 Spirochaetota bacterium
AATCTTTATTTACGCTGCGCTTTCATCATATACAGCAATTTATACGGTCTCTTACAAATTACACCTGGGGTTTCGGGTATTTTTATTTCGAATCAGATATTTCCCCTGCGGGAGATACGGTCTAATTTGTGAGACCGTTCATAAATTGCCCGATATGATTTACGCTGCGCTTTCATCATATACAGCAATTTATACGGTCTCTTACAAATTACACCTGGTTGTTGTAGGTTTTATCCGTATATGAAAGATTCTTCTGTTAAATCCATTGTGCTGGTGGCCGCATTCACCGCTCTCATCATTGTGGGAGCTATTTTCAGCTTCCCGGCACCCTGGAATCCCGTTGTACCTCTAACGCTGGCCACTCTCTTTGTAGTACTCACCGGCATGCTTTTAGGTCCCTGGCGGGGGCTTTCTGCAGTGGGGCTCTACCTCTTTCTGGGTATTCTCGGTCTACCGGTATTCTCCGGCGCAAGGGGCGGTTTTCAGATTATTGCCGGACCCACCGGCGGCTTTCTCCTGGGCTATCTTCCTGCCGTCTTTCTTGCCGGTATCATTGTCCGCCTCGGTAGAGGCAGTCTTGTCTCTCTCATCACTGCGGCTGTGGTTGCCACTCTTGCCATATACCTTCCCGGACTTCCCTGGATGCACTATCAGCTGATGGGAATCGTCGAGGACTGGTCATGGGCCTCCACCTGGGGTAAATACACCGCACCATTTCTCATCGGGGATGCACTTAAAGCCGCTGCCGCAGTTCTTATTGCAGAATTTCTCAAGGACCGCATCACTTGACCCCTCCTCTGCTGGAAACTCTTTCCCTTTGCCATACATTTCCCGACGGGACGAAGGCTCTGGATAATGTGGATTTGAGTTTTCATGCCGGCTCCTTTGTGGTTCTTGCCGGGGCCAACGGCAGCGGTAAAACGGTGTTTATGCGGCACTTGAACGGTCTGGCCCGGCCCACCTCCGGTGAGGTTCTTCTCCATGGGAATTCTGTTTTGAATGACCTCTCCCGCGCCCGCCGCAGTATCGGTCTGGTGTTCCAGGATGCCGATGCCCAGATTGTCGGGCAGACCGTTGCTAAAGATGCCGCCTTCGGTCCTGAAAACCTGCGGCTGCCCCGCCATGAAATTGATAAACTGGTTAAGGAAGCTCTTTCAGCCACAGGCCTGGTTGGTTTCGATGAACGCCGCCCTCACACCCTTTCCGGGGGTGAGAAAAGACGCCTGGCCGTAGCCGGAGTCCTGGCCATGGAACCTGAAATGCTGGTGCTGGATGAGCCCTTCACCGGCCTTGACTGGCCGGGTTGCGCCGATCTTCTGACCGTACTGAACAATCTGCATTCATCGGGGAAAACAATACTGCTTATTACCCACGATCTGGACAAGGTACTCGCCCATGCAGACCGGCTGATACTGATGGAATCCGGATGTATCCGGGCCGACGGCAGCCCCCGGGGTATAATCGGTGAAGTGGAAAAACTGGGGATACGCCGTCCAGCCGGAGAAATTACCGGTATGAGCTGGAAACAACGGCTGTGAGAGAACTTGAATTTTTCCATTATCATTCCGGCGCCAGTATCTGGCACCGCCACGATCCCCGGCTCAAACTCCTTGAACTCTCCCTCTGGAGCATCATGGCTCTGGCATCATCCCCTGAGGTGATGGGAGTTATCGCTCTGATACTGATTGTACTTCTGGGAATATCGGGAACCCGGATATCCAGAATGAGAAAGCCTCTTGTGTTCTGGGCTATTATGGCCTTTACCATCATTCTGACTGCCGGTTCAAGCGGCGGCACCGGAAGTGCGGACAGACTGGTTATCGGCAGCTGCAGCCTGCCCTTCAATCCTGAGGGACTGGCGAGGGGTGCACTCCGGGCCGCCCGGCTACTTACCGTTCTGATGGCAGGTCAGCTGCTCTCTGCCACCACCGATCCATCAGATCTTGCCGCCGCCTTGAGAAAAATTCTTTTCTTCCTCCCCTCCTCCTGGTCGTCCTCTCTGGCTACGGCAATTTCCCTTACCCTGGCCTTTATTCCCCGTATCCTGGATGAGGCTGCAATAATCAGGGACGCCGCATTCAGCCGGGGCCTGGGAAGCCGGCGCTCCCCTCTCCGCCGAATGGTTTCCCTGGGACTCCCCATGGCCGAGGCCACCCTCCGCCGTGCTGATTTAACCACCGAAGCTCTGCTTTCCCGCTGTTATTCGGAAAACCCCACACTCCCGGAACTCCGCATAAAAATCAGAGATCTGCTGTTGAGCCTGGGGGTGATTCTACCGCCCTCAGTTCTGATGATGTGTATAAGCTGAAAATAAAGACAGAACTCAATATAAAAAACCAAAAAGGTACAATGGAATTTCATATTTACTCCCGAAAAGAATATCGTCTTTAACTAAAAAAGCGTTTTGAAGATGGTTCTTAATCTGTTTTAAGCTCTTATTTTTTCCACCAATCTCAAAGTATCTTTTATCTTTTCTTTTATAAATTGGAGAAGCAACGTCGTTTTCCCTGCTCCCCTTGGTCCGATTAGACCGGTAAGGCGGTTATTGATGTTAAAATCATCATAGATATAGCGATGATGGCGGTATTCAATGCTGTTAAGGAGCCTTTTATATGTGATAATAAATTTACTCACCATTGGATTACACTCCTATATTTCAGTACTGTTATTGGAATATATTCCTTTTTCCAGAAAGTACAGAGACCATATTTATGGCAATCCATTGCCATATTTCCTACATTCCTGTAAGTTCCCTCCATGGTTAATGGAAGGCACTACCGCCGGCAAATACAGGAACTCACCCTGCTCTTTGAAATCAGTCAGATTCTGGAGGGCAGTATCGATCTGGATCAGATTGTCTCACCAGTTCTGGAAGCTATAGCCGACCATATGGGAATGCACAGGGGAACTGTTACCCTCTTAAACCGTCAATCCAAAGAGATACGAATATCCGCCGCCTACGGTTTATCAGGGAAGGAGCAGGCCCGGGGGCGCTACAAACTGGGGGAAGGCATTACCGGACAGGTGGTGCAGACCGGCCGGCCGATGATAGTTCCCGATATTTCCGCAGAACCTGAGTTTCTGGATAAAACCGGAGCACGCTCGGGAGATACATCTACAGCTTTTATCTGTGTTCCTATTAAAATTGACCAGGAAACCTGCGGCGCCCTTTCCAGCGACCGTCTTTTCGGTGATGAGATTGCCCTGGACGAGGATGTCCGCCTGCTCACCATAATCGGCAGTATGATAGCCCGGGCTGTGGAGCTGCGGCGGAATGGAGAGGAAGCTCAGAAAGCCCTGGAAGAAGAGAATGCCAGACTTCAGGAGGCCTTAAGGGAATCCTTCCAGCCGAAAAATATGATTGGAAGTACACGTTCCATGAAACAGGTGTACGAGCTTCTCAGGCAGGTGGCCCCCAGTGAAGCGACGGTTCTGATTCGAGGTGAAAGCGGAACCGGAAAGGAGCTTATCGCCAACGCCCTTCATTACAACAGTCCCCGTTCGGGAAAAAGTTTTATAAAGGTGAACTGTGCCGCCCTGCCTGAAGGGGTTATAGAATCAGAGCTCTTCGGTCATGAGGAGGGAGCTTTTACCGGGGCGGTTAAAACCCGGAAAGGCCGGTTTGAAATGGCCGATGGCGGCACCATATTCCTGGATGAAATCGGCGATCTATCCCCCCTGCTCCAGGTAAAGCTTCTCCGGGTTCTCCAGGAACGGGAAATCGAGCGAGTCGGCGGAGATAAAATAATTCCTGTAGACCTGCGGATTATCACCGCAACCAACCGCCCCCTGGAAAAAGAGATTGATCAGGGCACATTCAGGGAAGATCTGTTCTACCGGCTGAATGTTTTCCCCGTTCATCTGCCTCCTTTAAGGGAACGTCATGGGGATATCATGCTCCTGGCCGATCATTTTGTGGAAAAATACTCCAAAAAGAACCGTAATAATGTTAAACGTATTTCAAGTTCATCCATCGATCTTCTTACCAGCTACCACTGGCCGGGAAATGTCAGAGAACTGGAGAACTGCATCGAGAGAGCTGTACTGCTCTCCACCGACGGTGTTATCCATGCCTATCACCTTCCTCCCAGTCTCCAGTCCGCCGAATCCACCGGAACAGGACTGGCATCCACCCTGCCCGGGGCATTGTATAAACTTGAGGAAGAACTGCTCCGGGAGGCGCTGAAGTCATCCCGGGGAAACCGTGCCGAAGCGGCCAGGGAGCTGGGGATATCCGAGCGAATTATGGGACTACGGGTGGATAAGTTCAGAATTAATTCAAATAAGTACCGCTAATACAACCCGGCAGTCGGTGTTTTCTATTCTGATACAAAATCCATCACCTTTTCCTCCATCTCGGGGAAGAAAGGATTGTACCTCAGCCTTTCAAAATCAATACCGGTTTTCAGCACCGCTTTTTCACCCTTAAGGTTTAATCCACCAATCAGAGAATTTTCCCCGTAAACAGCATCCTCCTCTGATATGGGAACACTCAGGTGGGATACGGCATAAATTGATTCAGGCCAGCTGCCATCACCGGGAATAGTACGAATCATATCCTTCACCCGATCACCGGGAATCATATTCACAGACCAGTTCAGAACATCATCTGGGAGTATAGACCTGTACCGTCTATTTACATCAAAAATAAAAAGCTGACTTGCCGCCGGTGCAATCAAGTCATACAGTTCGTACACCTTCTCCGGGAGCACTGTGGCATCAAGACGGGATTGAAAGGCTATCATAGGCGGAACCTTTTCCAGATACTCATCCCGGGATGAAACCTTCTTCACAAGTTTCCAGTTCTTCTTTGCCAGCCTGTAAATCTGATATCCGGCGTTAAAGGACCAGGAAGAATAACGGTAAGGGTCGTATTCAGGTTCAATACTCTGCCATTTGAACTTATAGAAGGAGGGAATCCAACTGAAAATCTCATGTAATTTTGTAAAATATGCATAAGGTGTAATACCGAAAGCCGGGGAAAAAAACAAAAGCTTATCGGGCAGCTTATTGCCACCTTCAGTTATCTGTTCCAGGGAATACCGAAGATTAAGAGCAGCACCTGTCGAGAAACCGCCCATTACAAAGATACCCGAACCCCGCCGGCTGATTTCCTTTTGAACAAACCCCGCAGCAAACTCAACCGCCTGATACCAATCCTGCCAGCTGACATCAAGCAGAGCTGATGGAACTGTTCCATGCCCGGGAAGCCGCAAGCCGATTACATAATACCCATCATAAGAAAGAAACTCCCCGATCCTGCGCATATGGTAGGGAGAATCAGAAAGCCCATGTACAAGCAGAACGCCGCCCTTGAACTCATCTCCCCGGGGGGAAAGGATAAAAGAACTGTTCTGATTATCACCATCGATTACAGGGGAAAAGACATCACCTTCGGTGTATCTGATAAACTCCTGAGTTGAGATTTCAGCAAGCGAAGAATAAATATTATCAATATAATCCTGCTCAACAGACAGATATTCCTCAAAGGAAGAATATTCGGCATCTGTCAGATTATCAGAGGGGAAACTCATATAATGCCATGGCTGCAGATTCGGCTGCCTCCCGGTGTTCACCCCAAGAAGCGTTATAAGAAGCGTGAGAAGAACAAGAGCCGGTAACCCTGCATATTTCAGAATTTTATTCATGTTTACAGAATATTTATCACTCAAATCAGAGATGAACCGACCCTACCGCGACCGTTCCCGTCTGGACTCCCGGCGTATTTCCATTTTTTTGTAATACTCGGCGGACTTCTTTATCTGGGAAATATCAGAAGAGTAGAGTTTATTATCCACTATGGTGAGATCTTTACTCTCCAGGAGGGTGGCGATAGCCCCACGGCCGGAATCTTTGGCCAGTCCCACCATGTTGATCAGATCGTTTGCCCCGAAGCCGAAAGTATGTGACTGACGGGAAGTCAGGTCCATGCGTTCTTTCTCCAGCTCCAAAACCAGACTGTCATAGAGTCTGCCCACAGGATCTTTTATCAGGGTATTCCGGAGCTGACGGTTCAGATTCCAGATGCGTTCAGCAAGGGAAGACGTAAGCCGGGCAATAATTTTCGGCTGCTCTACAACCATGCCTTTAAAGTTGGCCCGATTTACAGCCATGAGAATAGAATCTTCATGGGCAATAGCCGATGCACTTCGGGGTTTATTCTCAAGCAGGGCCATCTCACCGAAAATATCACCACTCTTTAAAAGGGCCAGAAGCACTTCGTTGTTGTTGACAATTTTTGTTATCCGAATGCTGCCCTTCTGGATAATAAACAGCTCAGGACCGCTTTCACCCTCGGCAAACAGCATTGTGTCTTTGGGATACTGACGGATGAATTTTGAAGTATCAGGGTTCAAATTAGCCGTTTTGGCATAAGGTTTGATTTTGGCCATTCTCTGTTTGGCAATGGCGATATTGGGTCCCATGGGATTGGTAATGCAGTATTTGTAGTAGGCATAGAAAGCCTGATTGAACTGGCTCTGCCTGGCGTAGTATTCACCCACCTGGAAAAGATGGCGCTCATCCACTTCCACTGAGCTTTTAAATGTAAGCCGTGTAAGGGCCTGATCCAGCAACCTCACCTGCCGGGAGAATCCGTTGATTATTTTCATGGCAACCGGCGTATTCCTTTCGATGAGAAGGGAGTACTGGTCTGAACGGACTGTTATCAGGGTGCAGTCGTCCATGGCTACCGCATTATCGATGTGAGAGTGGTTACTCATTGTAGAGACAACACCGAAAAAATCGCCGGGGCTTAGGATGGCTTCATCCTCTTCCTCAGGTATATCCAGATCTTTTTCTATCCGGACACGTCCTGATCGTATTATGTAAAACAGATTAGCGCTTTTACCCTCAATCGTGATATATGCGCCTCTGTTGTAATTTACCAGTCCCAGCTGTAAGGGATTTCCCATGCCGTCTCCAAAAGGAAAGAAACAATTGATGCCCTCATTCTAAGGAGCAGGAGCATCTATCGTCAAGCAATTAGCTACATTGTTAATACTGTTCCCCACCCTGTCACATTTCTCCAAGGCGGTGGCTGATGGTACTTACAAGATACAAGAATTCCATCCTAACAGCCTTAAAAGCCGATTACAGAAATTTATAACAAGCTTGGGGACACTGGTATCATGCTACAGTCCGGGGTACACCGGGAAACGGTCGCAGAGGGTTTTCACCTTTTCTGCAATACTTTTCAGTTTCCCCTCATCTCCGCCGCTTTTCAGAGCATCGATCATGTATCCGGCAACTTCAGACATTTCACCGGTTTTCAAACCCCGGCTGGTAATGGCCGGAGTTCCCACACGGATACCGGAGCTGATTCTGGGCGGCTTGGGATCGAATGGAATGGCATTCTTATTCACTGTCATACCGGCAATATCCAGCCATGTCTCGGCATCCTTACCCGTAACATCCAGAGGTCCGAGGTCAACAAGCATCAGATGATTATCTGTGCCTCCGGAAACCAATCTCACACCGCCGTCGATAAGAGCCCTGGCCAGAGTCAGGGCGTTTTCCTTAACCTGCTTCTGATAAACTTTGAAATCCGGCTGCAGAGCTTCTTTGAGGGCCACAGCTTTGGCTGCAATAATGTGCATCAGCGGGCCACCCTGGGTGCCGGGGAAAATAACACTGTTGATAATCTCGCCGATTCTCTTTGTCCTGCCGGACTTGGGAGCCACTATGCCCATGTCGTTCTCGATATCTTTACCCACCAGTATCATACCGCCCCGGGGGCCTCTGAGGGTTTTGTGAGTGGTTGTTGTGGTGATATGGGAATACTGAAGAGGAGATGGATGCTCACCGGCGGCTACAAGACCGGCGATATGAGCCATATCGGTAATCAGGAGAGCTCCTGATTCATCGGCGATGGCACGGAATTTTTTAAAGTCCAGTATGCGGGGGTATGCCGAGGCACCGGCGACGATAATCCGTGGTTTATGCTCAAGGGCCAGCTTACGCAGCTCATCATAATCAATGGTTTCAGTTTCTTTACTGACGCCGTAACTGACAATATTATAATCTTTTCCCGAGAAGCTTACAGGTGAACCATGGGTAAGATGACCCCCATGGGCCAGATTCATTCCCAGCAGGGTATCCCCGTGATTCATCACCGCCCGGTAGGCGGACATATTGGCCTGGCTGCCCGCATGAGGCTGTACATTGGCAAACTCTGCACCGAAAAGCTTTTTGGCTCTTTCGATTGCCAGATTTTCGGCTACATCCACGAACTCACATCCGCCGTAATACCGTTTGGAGGGGTATCCCTCGGCGTATTTATTGGTAAGAACCGATCCGGCAGCTTCAAGGACCGCCCGGGAAACAAGATTCTCCGAAGCAATGAGTTCCAACCTGTCTCTCTGACGGGAAAGCTCATCAGTCATGGCTGCATGCAGTTCGGGGTCGACTTCGGCAATGGTTCTGTTATCTGGCATAATTTCAGGCCTCCGGATGGACTATTTATAAGTTGTAAAAAGAATATCCTGCATTGGGTAAGCTGACAAGAAGATAAAGATAATAATTACAATATATAGGGAACTAAGGCTCTAATTAAAGGTATCATACCCCAGGGCAAGCCCTGGACCCGGAGCCGCTCATGCGGCTCTGCTCGCAAGTTCGCTCTTGTCGCAACGTTCCTCGGCTTTGCCTGTGGTACGCTGCTGATGCGAACCAGCTGTATCCGTTCCGCGGCAAGCCGCGGGGTATTAAACCTTGCTTTCC
>QNBK01000116.1 GCA_003644105.1 Spirochaetota bacterium
GAGATTTTTTCGTGCGCTTGTGATGTTAATACTGCCCATATCACCCCCCCCTTTTTTTCCGTACGTAAAAGCGTACATGTATACTATAAGCCTTAATCGTCGGGACGTCTATACGGGGCCCTGTACATAGAATCTCCAAGAGGGGGTAGACCGTTATTCCCTGCTTTACAATAGGACTACAGACCCCCCAGGAGAGGTACAGTTCGTTCATCCCGAAGAACCCGTTTCCGTTGGCAGCGTAGTAATAAAATGAAGGGAAAGGAAAGGCTTTTAACTTAAACTTGCTTTAAAACTGTATTAACGAAAGGGCTCACTATATAATGATGATGAGCCCAGAGAGTTGGCGAAAGAGCATTGGTCCTCAATTGGAGCGGATCTTCCGATATGGTAAATCCCAACATTTGTGGGTCGCCTACCACTCCTGTGGTTCGATCCGGGATATCATACAGGGAAACTGCCCGGGGATGGATCCTTCGGAGCTGAAAAGAGAGTTTGGTAAGAGTATCTCCTTTATGGGTGGAGTTGATACTCAGGAGCTTTTACCCCTGGGATCGGTACAGGATATTCAAAGGGAAGTGGACAACCTTATCGGTATCATGGCCTCAGGTGGCGGTTATATCCTTGCCGCATCACATACAATCCCACCAGAGACACCTCTGGATAATTTTTTTGCAATGTACCGTGTCGCCGGGGTGAATCGGGAGATGATTTCGGATAGAGCAGGTGATATTCGACGAAGACTCAGTCAGCAAGAAGTTATGGAATGACAAAAAAAGAAAAAGTTAAGAAAGCCATACAAATGAATTATCCCGGGAATGTTCCGATCCTGTTTTTTAATAGAGATAAAGAGGAATCTGATCTGGTTATGATAGATGTTGTCAAACACTATATGGGAAAAAAGAGGGATCTTTCAGAATGGGGATTCAGGTGGGAGAGCAAAGACCAGACCATGGGTCAGCCTATGGAAGACCTTATCAAATCATGGGATGATTTTGATACCTTAAAGATTCCTGATCCTTATGACAAGACCAGATTTTCCCATGTAGAGGATGAGATGAAGCGATACGGAGATTCATATTACCTGGCCAGTCTGGTTCTTTCTGGTTTCACCATCATGACTTTTTTAAGGGGATTTACAGATACATTACAGGACCTGTATATCGACAGAGACAGGATGGATCAACTGGCAGATGTTGTCTTCGGATTTGAAATAGATATTATCAAGCAGATAAAAGAGTATGGGTTTGATGGTGTTGCATTTTTTGATGATTGGGGAACTCAGGACCGCATGATCATCTCACCGGAATTATGGAGAGAATTCTTTAAGCCTCGGTACAAAGAACAGTTTGACCTGATCCATGAATATGGTATGGATGTCTATTTTCACTGCTGTGGCTATATCAACGATATCATACCGGATTTAATTGAGATCGGTGTGGATATGCTGAATATCAGTCAGCCGAATATTTTTGATATTGAGCAGTTGGGTAAAGACTACGGTGGAAAAATCTGCTTTGTATGTCCAGTCAGCTATCAGACGACCTCCCTGTCAGGAGGTAAGAAAGAGATCTTTGAGGATGTTCAAAAACTGGTCGATCATCTGGGATGTTATAATGGCGGACTCATTGGATATGTTGAAGAGTACGAGTCTATTGGCATGTCTGAGGAAAATTATTTGAACTGTGTGAATGCTTTTAGAGAATTAGGCCGATACAACTAAATTCTATCTCCACAGCATCAGAGCTTCGTTCAGAACCTGTTCGACCCGTCTGCGAGGGGTATGAAAATAGATCATTCCATGTCCCGGCAGCATCATATCTGAGTCAATTTTTGAAAAACGGATCAATGAATTCAGGTAGATTTTTTTGTCAAAATCAAAAGAACCGCTCCAACCGAAGGATCCATCAAGGAGGGTCCCGATAATATCTCCGCTGATAATGATTTTTTTGTTTTCATGAACCAATTCATAGGCTGTACATCCCATGGTGTGACCGGGAAGGTGCATAACACGAATGTGTATGCCCAGGACATTAATTACATCATTGTCTGAGAGTTTCTGATCAACAGGGCAGGGAATAAACTCCTTATGATACAGGTATCCGCAGCATCGTTCATCACCTGTGGCCACTGCATCTGCAGTATTTCTATGAGCAAAAATCCTAACTCCTTTTTTTGCCAAAAGATGGGCTGCTCCAGCATGATCCAGGTGAGGGTGAGTCAGAATACAGGCTTTTATATCATCAGGAGAAAGACCCCAGTATTTCATCACGTCAAAGATCTGGCCGAGAGTCTCACCGCACCCACAGTCAAAAAGAATCAGACCTTCAGAGGTTTTGAGAACATAGGTATTGCTGTCGTTGTAGCCGGCATCCATTCCAGCCCAGGTTAATCCGTTTAAATCACCGCCAACTTGATAGAGATCTTTTAAAATCTGCATTTATTATTCTCCCTCTATATATTATACTTCTCAATCTTTCTGGTCAGTGTTTTTCGAGTCACTTCCAGTTGATCTGAAACAAGGGCATCCTGAATATTCAGAGAAAGAATTAAGGACATTCCAGCTATAACGGTTATTGTACTGTTTTAAAAAATGAAAGACCAGCAGGGGGATATCTTCTGAATCTTTTTCTGAGGGGTGGAAGATGACAAGAGAACACCCTGAAAGTCCTGAAGCGCCGGCAACGGTAATAAATGGTTCTATACTCATGGAGGTTACTAAATCCCTTAAAACATTATCTTTGGGGATAGATAAGGATTCCCACCCGGGTTATATGATCGCGTACAATTTTAATCCGCGTCGGATAAAAACATGATGTCAAAATGATAAGATAAATATGTTTCTTGATTCAGGTTGTAAGACAGTTTTGTAAGATCTTCCCGGCTGAGATTCGATCCACTAAGAGACAACTCAAAATCGCTGCAGCTTTTTTGAAATCCCTTTGCCCGTCTTCCAAAAAAAAC
Organism: Spirochaetota bacterium; assembly: GCA_003644105.1. Taxonomy (GTDB): domain Bacteria; phylum Spirochaetota; class Spirochaetia; order DSM-2461; family DSM-2461; genus UBA2779. The sequence goes on from QNBK01000116.1 coordinate 2,962, forward strand.
AACCGTCTCAATATCTGCAATTTTTCTATCGCATTCCTTATGACAAGGAACTCATTTTCAGTCAGACCGGTTTCCAACAAAGCCAGAGACTTCCGGAAATTATCAAACCGCTGCCACCAGCGAATATCCTGATCCATACTACATATATACGTTCAAAATCATCATATGGCAGACGAGTTTTCATCGTATACCAGGATGAGTTATCTCAAGCTGCAAATCGGCAGGGCCGTATCAGAGTCAGAAACTGCAGAGAGACTGTACGGATTCTATCGCTGATTACGATTTACGACTTCAGAAACGACCAAAGGGAGCGGATGACTTAAAAGAACAACTGCTTGTAGAAACCCACAGATCAGGACGTCGCTGTTATTCCGAAATTGTAGAAGAGGCTCTACACCTTTATTCCCAGGCGAAATGAGAGGAGTGAACTTGTTCATTCCCGAATAAGCTCAGGGAAAGCAAGGTATAATACCCCGCGGCTTGCCCTGGGGTATTATACCTTTCATTTCGCCGATTTTCCTGGCAACAACGGCTCTTACCCTGAATCTCCCGGTTCTACCTTAAACAAGGTGCATTTCGGATTCATTCCGGAAATCCAGGTTTTGTAAAATGTTCCACCTTGTCCCGTATCGAATCATCACAAGCCGCTTCAGCGGCATGAAACAAAGCCCTCTCATCAACCCCGGTCAACTCACCGTTCTCCCACACAACCTTGCCGTTAATCATTGTTAAAGCTACCGGACCTGTAACAGCAACCCGGGGCAGAAGGTTGGCCGGATCGTGAACCGCACCGGCCAGCTCCAGCACTTCGGTATCAATCATAAAAAGATCGGCGGCCTTCCCCGGCTCAAGGGAACCCAGATCCGGCCGGCCCAGATGGTCTGCCCCCCCGACTGTAGCGGCCTTAAGCATGCGGTAGGGGGAGGGACTGCCTCCCCTTTCCTTGCTGTGGAAGCACTGCATCAGGTAGGCCATACGCAGACTGTCCAGGAGATTCGATCCGTCGTTGGTGGCCGATCCGTCACATCCGAGACTCAAAGAAAGCCCCATCCTGTCTATAGCGGGAATATCGAGGATGGGAAAGCCGCCGAGAACCGCCGGGGCCGGGCAGTGGGAAAGGCCGGTGCCTCTTCGGGCCATCCTCTCCAGTTCCCCGGCACTGAACTCCCAGCCATGGGCGTACCAGACATCCGGCCCGGCAAATCCTATCTCCTCGCACCAGTCCAGAGACCTCATACCCCAACGCTCTTCCATGGGGGCATTCTCCCCCTCCCCGAGGTGGGAGTGAAGCCGAACCCCCTTATCCCGGGCCAGAGCCGCCGATTCAACAAAGGTATCCCTGTAACTGTTCACCGGCTGACAGGGGGCCACAACAATCTGACTCATGGAAAAGGGCTTATCATCATGGTAGAGATCGATGAGCCGATCACAGTCAGAGAGAAACTCATCGGTGGTTTCCAGCATTTCATCGGGGATGGTGCTTCCTTCGCTCCGGGGCAGGGTATTCACCCCCCGGCCGGCATGATAGCGCATCCCCAGAAGGGAGGCGGCTTCCATCTGCCGGTCAACAAGCTCCTTCCCCGCAGACCGGGGATAGCAGTACTGATGATCGAAGGCGCATGTACAACCGTGCTTAATCAGATCGGCCATGGCCGTGAGGGAAGAATAATAAATCGCCTCGGAAGAGATCAGTTTGAAAATCTCATAGATTTCATCCAGCCACTGGATAACCGACATATTGGGAAAATCCACAGCGGTGAGATTCCGGACAAAGGTTTGAAAGAAGTGATGATGGGTGTTTACCAGACCCGGATAAATAAAGCGCCCTTCGGCTGAAAGCTGCTCCGCACCATCTGCGGACAAGCCTTTCCCGATCCCCAGTATCCGGGAACCCTCAATAAGGATATCAACATCACGGTAAACCGTATCGTCGGCATCACAGGAGACAACCGCCGCTGCATCCTTAATCAGTATTTTATTCACCTTGTTCATCTTGTCCCACCCTTAATAAACAATAGTACCACAGACTGAAAATTGGACTTTCATCTATGTGCTTCGTTATTTTATGAGTCATGTTATTACAGATTCCAGTTGTGGCATTATTCTATGCCCTCCCTGCCTGGTCACTCATCCACTGGCTGCCGATAGAATCAGGTTTCTGGCTTTGGGGAGTTATCGTATTCTTCTCTATCCAGGGGGTAATGCTCATATTCGGAAGAGATGCGGCGTTCCTGAAAGAAGGGAAGGCAGCAAGAACCGTCTACCGGCTTTCCATGCTGTCCTTCGTTCTGATTCTGAATCTGTTCATGGCGTCTGTAATACATCTGTTGATTCGAGGAATCATCGCCCTCGGATCCTGGAATGTGGCCGGTTCAGTAACTCTTGTACCTGTTTTCTCAGCTGCCCTGCTGATTGTTGCAGCTGGTATTTTAAATGCCCGCAACCTGAGGGTTCGCCGCATCGTTTTTGATACATCTGTATTTCCGGAAACCTGGAGAAACCGCCGCATCGTTTTTTTCTCAGACACCCATTACGGCACTCTGAACGGGCCTGGGATGGCTGAAATTCTGGTAAGAAAAATTGAATCATTGAATCCGGATCTAATCATCTGCGGCGGCGATCTTTTTGACGGACCCAAAGGCATGTTCGATGCCACCCTGGATATACTCACCCGGCTTCAAGCCCCCCTGGGTGTCCTGGCAGTTCTCGGGAATCACGATTATTACTATCTCAGCCGCCCCGGGTCTTCCAGGAATCTCCTTAAAAGACAACGAAACCGGGAAGAAATGCCTATGGGAGAAGAGACATGCCTCGCTACCGTTAAAAGAGCTTTACCATGGCGTTTTCTTGAGAACGAATCGATAACAATAGACAATGTGATTTTTGCCGGCTTGAGGCCCTTTTCCATCAAGGATGAAAAGATGGCAGTGAAATTCCTCTCCGGACTGGATACGGAAAAACCAACGATTCTCATTAATCACAAGCCTCAGCAGATAGAAGAGGCCGCCAAAGCCGGTATCAGACTCCAACTGTCTGGACACACCCATGGCGGTCCGGTATTCCCGATGAACATAATCATGAAGCGGATGCTTAAAGGAAGACATTTCGGAACCTCACAACAAGATGGTATGATTCTTGATACGTCCAGCGGCTCAGGAATCTCTCTCTGGTATCCCAGAACTGCAGGGCGTCATGAAGTGGTAGTGGTGGAGATGTCAAAGAAATCATGAATGCGTTTAAAAGCCCCGAAGGCCGGGATGAGATTGGAAAGGCATGCCGGAAATTATACAGCGAATGCCCCATACCCGCCGAATCACGTTTCCTGGATACTGTCGAGTTCGGAAAAACTCACGTCCTGACAGCTGGAAAACCGGAATCCCCCCCCCTGCTGCTGCTCCATGGAACATCTGTCAATGCAGCATCCTGGTTCAGCTACTTCCCTGATTTGGCAAAAGATTTTCATATATTTGCCCTGGATATACCCGGACAGCCCGGTCTCAGCGGAGAAAGCCGGCCGCGGCTTGCCGATGGTTCAATGAGCCGCTGGCTTGAAACGGTAAAAGCGGAGCTGGGTTTGGAAAAATTCCATCTCTGCGGAATGTCCATGGGAAGCTGGATATCCCTGGACTATGGTTTAAAGCACCCGGATTCCATACTCGGGATGTGCGTACTGGCCCCCGGTGGACTGGCTCAATTCCGAATTTCTTTCTTCCTCAAGTCGTTCCTCCCTTCACTTCAGGGAAACTCGGGAATACTGAAAATGAACCGCCTTGTTCACGGAAAAGTGCCGGTACTGCCGGAATTTGACTCCTTCGCCATCCTTATTTCCAGACATTTCCGCCCCTTGGCCGAGAGAATCCCCATTTTTCCGGATAAGGCAGTCAAAGGAATAAACTTCCCCCTTTTGTACATAGGCGGAATTGAAGACCCCCTGCTGAATACCCGGAAAAGTGCCGGGAGGCTGAGAAGACTGTTGCCCGATGCTCAAATCAGAGAGCTGGACGGCATCGCCCATGTGATACTGGATGAGAGTCCGGCTATCAGAGCATTCCTGACGGGGATTCCCGGCAATAGCACTCAGTCCAGCACAAACTCCCAGTCCACTTCCACTTCGGCAGTCGGCCCGGCAACCGAATAGAAAATCACACGGCCGGGTCTGAAGGAAATGGTAGCCACTCGATCGAAGCCTTCGGGAACCCGGCACACACCCTGAATATTCTTCAGCATCAGCGGCTTAACACCGTCCAGTTCCATGGAAGTTCGAAGCCCGCGCTTTGTTAATGAATTTTCTACCGCAGAAACCCCGAGGCCTGATGCCAGAAAACCCAGAACTTCCTCAATTCCCACGCAGGAGTTTCTTCCATTCCAGGGAGCTCCATGCCGTCCATGATTCTCCTGCCAGATAACCGTGGACGGCAGAATCCCAGGGGACTTGAGGGAATACCAGAGGTAACCATGGGAAGGCACAGCAGCCGTAAACCACATCGGCTTACCCTCTTCAGGAAGTTCGGGAAAAACCTGCAGTATGTCCACAAATCCATCCCGGGAGGGAAACACCGAATAATCTGCCGTGGAAGGATCCTTCCAGATCGTCGGGACATCGGAAAGACGCTCAAAAAACTGACCGGGATCTGCAGAGAAGTATTCCCCGGAAGATGACGGCGGGGGTGCAGTATCGGTAAGCCCTGTAATCAGCGGCGGGGTGGACAGATAATGCGTCCTGTCCCCGGGCATAATCGCATGATGCCCAAGGGTAACCGGTCCTGAAAATCCTTCAATTTTATGAGATATATAAATTGTTGAATGACCTCTTCGCAGGGCGATACGTTTACTCACCTTCCCCGGGCGAACCTTTGTCTCAAGTTCCAGTTCGATATGGGATTCCCTGTCTCTATCCGCCGAACCGTCAACGAAACTCCAGTTCTCTCCACTCACCTCGCCATGTGGGGGATGCACTTCCCCGGCATGGGCATTATCCCCGCCGAAGGGCATACAGAAAAAATCCCCCCTGAGAGACTTCAGAACTCCCGGGCCGTCAACAGGCTCTGATTCTTCCTGCCAGGGGCTGATGTAATACGGTTCAACCGGATTTTCCGAGTCGGCAAAAAACCTCACCGGGGCCATCTGCCCGCCAGTGACAGTAAGGGCAATTTCTGTCTCGCCATTGCTCAATCCCCAGGCCTTCTGCCCGGCTGCTGAAAAGGGTTCTTTATTCAGATAAGGTTTATTCATATAAATATTTTAGTGAAAGCAGAAGGGTTTTTCCACTGCCAAATTTTAAGCTCTGAAATTCCTAACCATAGCCAGAAAAATCTCCGCAACTGTTCCACATTATTAAATAAATCCGGTACTGCCGATAAACGGAAATACTGCTCAACTCAGCTGTTTTGTTCTTCTTTTTTGGATGAATATCAAAAAACATCAACTTTTTCTTGCATTATCATCAAGAAGGGTGCATAATCGATTTGTTGGTTGGAAATATCGTGTTTATTATTGCGCACCGAGGTGCTTCAGGTACCGAACCTGAGAATACACTGCCTGCATTTACCCTCGCTCTGGAACAAAAAAGCGATATGATCGAAACCGATGTTCATGTCTGCGCTTCGGGAGAAGCCGTTCTTTGTCACAATCCCGGCATTCCTGTCGGCGGTGAAATCAGAAAAATTTCAGGTTTAACTCTAAGTGA
>QNBK01000117.1 GCA_003644105.1 Spirochaetota bacterium
GGGGAAAACTCTTTCAGGAATATGAATGTACCTCAGCTCCGCCGTTTTGTTCCCTCTGAGGATCGACGCTTCATGGCATTACTTCAGGATAACGGTGTATCGATACGCAATCCGGATACATTGAAGGAGCTGCGCTTTCTCAATCATCCCGATCCCCGTAACCTGTTCTGGACAGATAATGCACAGGTTCTGATTATTGGTGGCCGCCGCATCGAACGGGTGAGTACTGAAAGCAATGAGAGTGATTTATTGGCTCTTTCCCAGGTTGATAAAGCAGGTTTTGATTCACAGGAAACCCTCAGAGCTATCAGCGGAGGAAGATTTTATCGCTGGCAGGCGGATTCAAAACGATGGATGGAAACTGCCGATACCAGTACACAAGCCTTAAGAATACCGAGATATGAAACCCCGGGAAACCGGGTGTATATGGAAGAAAACAATATTATTGTGCGAACCATTAATGGATTTGGTAACCGAATGCTTTTCGGAGGTACAGACTCTATAAAAAACGCCTTATCGGTTAGCCCGGAATCTGTCTCTTTGAACAATATTGATGAACAGGTTTTTTCTCATGGCTCACGCACCCGGGGGAAAACAGTTTCATTGGTTTTTAATGCAATTGACGGAGATCTAGGTTTGGGTGATGTACTTTCCATTCTCAAAGATTACAATTTAAAAGTCACTTTTTTCATTAACGGTGACTTTATACGCAGGCATCCTGAATCAACCCGGATTCTTGCCGAATCGGGACATGAGACTGCTTCATTGTTTTACACCTACATGAATATGACCGATCTGCGTTACAGAATTGATAAAAACTTCGTTGTAAAGGGCCTGGGACGTAATGAAGACATTTTCTTTCAGGAAACAGGGAAGGAACTCTCTACTTTTTGGCACGCTCCGTGGTATGTTGTCAGCCCGTCGATACTGGAAGCGACGCAGGAAATGAATTATCTCTATATTGGACGGGATGTGGATCCTCTGGACTGGATTGTCTCTGATGGTTCTACCGGTATCCGGGATATGTACATGAGAAGTGCCGATCTGGTTGAGCGTGTGCTTGAAGATGTTCGTCCGGGTTCCATAATTCCGGTACGAATCGGCAGACCGGGGGAAAGGGATGATTATCTCTTTCAGATGCTCGATCTTCTGATTAACGGATTGCTTAACGGCGGTTATGACATTGTTACAGTCGGTGAATTAAAAATTGGATTTCGGGACTAATCAGCATTCTGGATTGTCAAGTCGTCTCCTTTGGGAGCCGACACTTATGAGAGAGGGAGCAAAGCCTAATGAATACAGATCCACTTCGAGCTTACAGGCAAACCCGGGTAAAAACGGCTTCACAGGGTCAGCTTATCGTTATGCTCTACAATGAGGGCCTCAAACAGTTGAAAACCGCCGAGAGGGAGTTCCAGTCGAGTCAGCCTAAACCGGAACTTGTGCACAATGCTATCGTAAAAGCTCAGGATATTATTACCGAGCTGATGGTTTCCCTTGATTTTGAGAAAGGTGGGGATATTGCCCAGAATTTGTTTCATCTATATATGTATTTCAATCAGAAGCTAATTGATGTCAATCTTTCAAAAGATGCTTCAAATCTTCATGAAGTTTATTCTCTGATGGAATCCCTCAGAGACGCATGGGCTGAAATTGAGAATACCGTACTCCGGCAGGATCATCAGGTTACCGCTGGTGTGAATCTCGCGGGCTGAATCCATGGCCGGTACTCCCATACCCGAGTGGTGGCAGGATATTCACAGGTCTTGTGATAATGCTCTCAAGCATTACGAATCCTTGCTGGACATATTGGAAAAAACATTATCCGCAAACATCAATACAAATCTTGAGTGTTGGACAGCACTTCAAAAAGAGGCCTCTTCCGCCTCTGAACAGATATCCCGTAGTTTCCATCTGGCGGATTCCCGGCGTAGGGATGCAGCATCAATGGGTTATGCGCCGCCTGAGGATAAGGAGCTGCATCAGCGGAGCTTCAAAGCTTCGGAGCGATCAAAAAAACTGAACAGGAAACTGCGCCTTCAAATGAAAATAATAGAAACTGATCTCTCAGTCAGGCAACCCAGGCGGCCTGTTATGAACCTTTACCGCAGTCGTACTCCCTCTTACATCGATGTCCGTGTATAATCTTGAAAAGATATGAACAACACTCTCTACCTGCTCGACGGCTACGGTTTGATTTATCGGGCTTATTTCGCATTCATTCATCGGCCCCTGACTGATCGGGACGGGAACAACGTTTCAGCAGTCCATGGTTTCTTCAGGTCTCTTATGGCTCTGAGGCGGGAGTTTAAAGCAGAGAGCATAGCGGTTGCCATGGATCCTGCCGGCCCCACCTTCCGGCATGAGTCCTACCCTGAATACAAGGCCAATCGCGATCCTGCCCCGGAAGATCTTCATGCTCAGGTTCCGATAATCAGGGACATCCTGAAACTTATGGGAATACCGGTTTTTCTTGTTAACCGCTATGAGGCCGATGATGTTATGGGCTCAGTGGCGGAAATTTGCCGGAAACAGGGACGACTCTGTCGTCTTGTAAGTGCCGACAAAGATCTGATGCAGCTTGTGGATGATAACATTCATCTTATCAGACCTGAAAAAGGCGGCGGCTTCCGGGATATGGGGCCTGCTGATGTACTGGCGGATAAAGGTGTACGTCCCGATCAGATAATCGATTATCTGGCTCTCATCGGTGATGCATCGGACAATATCCCCGGTGTGGCCGGTATCGGCCCGAAAACCGCATCGGCACTTCTCTCCGAATGGGAGAATCTTGAGAATATTTACAGAAATATTGAGAATGCGGCCAAAGGCGCCCGGCTGGTTAAACTCAAGGAAGGAAAAGAGAAGGCTTTTTTCAGCCAGGATCTGATTACCATCAGGATTAACTTACCCCTGAGTGACGAACTTTCAGCAATGGACGGGATGAGTGCGGATTATTCCGCTGCGGCACAGATGTTCCGGGAAAGGGATATGCGCAGCCTGGCAAAAGAAGTTGCCGCTCTTGCCGGAATTGCCGGAGGGGGGACTCAAACGGCTGATGATTCCTTCAACCTGGAGTCCGGAGTTGCTGAATCTGCGGCAGAGGTCAATAGAATAAACTACAAATCCATAATTACTGAAGAACAGATGTCCGAATGGGGGTTGAGGATACGGGAAAAAGGCATCGTTGCTCTGGATACGGAAACCGACAGTCTCGACCCCATGCGGGCGGACCTTGTGGGACTCTCAATCTCTGTAAAAGCAGGGGAGGCTGCCTACCTACCCATACGCTGTCCGGATGTAACATGCATACCTGCTGAATCGGTAATCAGATGGCTGAACGGGCTCTTCTCTGATGGGGAAATCCGGATAATCGGTCAGAACTTCAAATACGACATGAAAGTACTTCGCCGGGCCGGGGTGAACGTAGGCGGGGCCTGGTTCGACACCATGATTGCCGCCTGGGTACTGGATGCATCATCCCCGGTGGGAATGGATGCTCTGGCCGACCGCTACCTCGGGCTTAAAACCGTTAAGTTCAAAGATGTGGTTTCCAAGGGCTTAACTTTTGCCGATGTGCCTCTTGAACCTGCTGTTGATTATGCCGCCGAAGATGCCGATATCACCTGGCGTCTTTATGAGCTTTTTTCTTCAAAACTGAATACTGATAAACAGCGTCAGGCCATTTTCCGGGATATGGAAATGCCCCTGCAGCCCATACTGGCCGGGATGGAGATTGAAGGCATCGGACTGGATATTTTTGAGCTGGAAGCCTATGGGGAGGAATTGAGAAGGGGTATTGATGTTCTGGTAAAAGAGATTCACAGTCTCTGCGGTCATGAGTTTAATATTGCCTCCCCGAAACAACTTCAAAAAGTACTTTTCGATGAGAGAGGTTTAACACCGGGGAAAAAAACAAAAACCGGTTTTTCCACTGATAATTCGGTACTTACCGATCTGGCAAAGGAAGATCCTGTACCTGAGAAAATTCTCCTTTACCGGTCTCTTGCCAAGCTCAAGTCTACTTACGTTGATGTTCTGCCCCAGCTTGTTCACCCGAAAGATGGGCGTATTCATACCAGTTACTCTCAAACCGGTGCCGCCACAGGCCGGCTTTCCAGCAATAATCCCAACCTGCAGAACATCCCGGTAAGAGATGAGAATGGACGGCGTATCAGAACCGCTTTTAAAAGCCGGCCGGGGTATGTTTTTGTCTCGGCGGATTATTCCCAGATAGAACTTGTGGTACTGGCTCATATGTCCGGGGATGAGGCTCTTACTGCAGCCTTTCAGGAAGGGGTGGATGTTCATGCCCGGACCGCTGCAACTCTTTTAGGCATTGAGCCGGCTGATGTCAGCCCGGAACAGCGGCGAATGGCCAAGGCGGTTAACTTCGGGGTGATGTACGGGATGAGTGCTTTCAGACTGTCCAACGATCTGGGAATCAGCCGCAAAGAGGCCAAGCACTTCATTGATGCCTATTTCACCACTTACCGGGGAATCAAAATGTTTGTAGAGGAAGCGGTAACCCTGGCTGAAAAGGATGGCGGAGTTCGTACCCTATATGGCCGGTTCCGCCCCCTGCCGGGAATTAACAGCCGCAACCGGGTGGAAAAATCCGCCGCTGAGAGAGCTGCGGTGAACTCCCGAATACAGGGCACTGCCGCTGATATACTGAAAAAAGCAATGATACAGGTAGACGCCTCACTATCAGAGCGATTTCCCGACGCCCGAATGCTGCTGCAGGTTCACGATGAACTTCTTGTTGAAGTTCCTGTAAATGATGCCCCTGGTTTATCTGAGTTTCTCAAAGAAACAATGGAGTCGGTGGTGAAGTTGTCAGTTCCCCTGCGTACCGGTGTTGAATCAGGCATATCCTGGGGAGATATTCATTAGTAATGCTGCTGATCGGGATTTCCGGTAAAACCGGTTCGGGCAAGAACTATGTGGCATCTCTTCTGGAAAAAAGGGGTTTCAGGTCGCTGGATCTGGACCTTGTGGCCCACAGTGTTCTGGATACTCTCTCTGATACTATTGAACAGATGCTGGGCCCGGGACTGCTGATTGATGGGAAGATAAATAGAAAGGAACTGGGACGCCTCGTATTCTCCGATGAGAAGCTGCTCAGAGATCTGGAGAATATCACCTATCCCGAGATTGAAAAAGAAACCAGAAAATGGCTGGCTGAAGACCCGGATGTTCCTGCGGTGATTCATGCTGTGAATCTCTATAAAACCTCTCTGGTAAAAGACTGTGATGCGGTTATTTGGCTGAAAGCATCCTCTTTCCAGCGCCGGCGAAGGGTTATTTCCAGGGATAAACGCCCCTGGAAAGAGCTGAAAGGAAGATTCCGCAGCCAGAATGGACTCAATTCTAAACTTTTCTCCCAAGACGCCGAAATCTATAGCGTGAGGAACTCGGGAAACGATGCGTCTCTAAAAGCATCGCTGGACCGAATCCTCCGCCGTCTGGAAGGATTGGGAGGGAAAAATGAGCGCTGAAAATACCCGAAACCCCGCTTTGGTGGTTGTTCTCAGTATACTTGGTATACTTGCTATAACACTGGTAACCGGATTGTTTTTAATGCAGAAGCAGGATAATCCCGGTATGGCCCCTGGAACCGTTCTTTCATCCCGGCAGGAAACTACCGCTGCCGATGAGTTCGACCCTATCAGCTGGGCCCGGGAGGGCGCCGAATATCCTCCTCTTCAGGAATCTGAAAATAACGATACTGATTTTGTTACCGATTACACTGGGAATGGTGTAATCCCCGATAGCAAACCGGCTGAACCTGTTATTACAAAACAGCCTGTGGCGGTGAGTCCTCCGCCTGAACCTGCATTCAGAGAGGTTCGGGAAAATGCCTACTGGGTTCAGGTAATTGCATCTAAAAGTGTTTCCACCGCTGAGGCTATCAGAGACAGCTTGGCTGAGAAGGGACTTCCTGCACATGTGATGACACAGGATACCGGAAAAGAGGTTGTTTACCGGGTGCGCCTGGGAGCTTTTGATACCAAGGATGAAGCTGATAATTACGCCGGCACCGTACGGCAGATTGACGGGTTTGCCGACAGCTACGTAACCATCGCCCCGGTAACCCGCCGAATACCCGTAGGGAACTGACAGAATCCCGTAGGCACCGCCAGGACCGAACTCCTTTGTTCTTTCGTCAGCTTATTTATCGTTATCCAGGGGTTCCCTCAGATACTCCAGTCATCGGCACTCCGGGCATAGCGGTTCTTCACCCGATAATCCGCCGGCCGGTTGTACACCACTGAGAAAGCAGGTACCGAGCTGGTAATCCACACATTCCCGCCGATAACCGATCCCCTGCCGATCACCGTCCTGCCTCCGAGTATGGTGGCACCGGCATAAATGGTGACATCATCTTCCAGGGTGGGATGACGTTTTTTATCCGCCTGGTCTTTGGCAACACTCAGAGCACCGATGGTAACCCCCTGGTAAAGTTTCACATTTTCACCGATAACCGCAGTTTCTCCGATTACAACTCCAGTGGCGTGGTCGATAAAAAAACCATCCCCGATATCGGCTCCCGGATGTATATCGATGCCGGTATTTTTATGAACATGTTCACTCATCATTCTCGGGATAAGCGGGATGTTCATTCGATACAGTTCATGAGCGATACGGTGGCAGGCCACAGCCTCCAGTCCCGGGTAGGAGAGAATCACCTCATCCCGGCTCTTAGCCGCGGGGTCGCCCCGGAATGCGGCATCCACATCTCCCATGGCTCTCTGCCGCAGATGAGGAATCAGAGCAAGGAGTTCCAGAGCATACGTTTCCGCATCCTTTCTACAGCAGCCGGGAAAAAGTTCCCTACCTTCATTCCGGGCTGCAAATTCCAGGCTCCGGGCTATCTCGACGGTGAGCTCCCGGACCAGGCGGCGGGTTTTTGCACCGATGGTGTAGCTGATAAGATCGTCATCAAGTTTTTCTTCCGACTGAAATCCGGGGAAAATCAGCGTTTCAATCGTTTCGAGTATGGCGACTACACCTCCTCTGGATGGGAGATTGGGTCCGGAAAGATGGTTGATACCCCCAAGCTTTCCGTAGGAATCAATGATGGATTTACTAATCTGCGTAATACGCGGCTCGACAGTTTCACTCACAATTAACAGACTAATCGAAAAATTACGTTTTTACCAACATCTCTTCCCCAGATAAGTTCTCCCGGTTATTCTTTGCCGGATGACACCCCGCCGCACTGCAGATATCAATTTTCCAGAGACGCTGAAACTCAGCTCCGATGAGCGAAAGGCTGTCTCCGCTTCACCGGCACCTCCCTTCAAAATTACAAAGCACTGGCTGTCTCTGCTGGATGGGAGTCTGGATGACCCCTTGCGCCGTCAGGTGGTACCGACAACAGCTGAACAGCTTATACTCCCAGGTGAGCTTCAAGACCCCCTGGGAGAAGACGCCTTCAGCCCTCTGCCAAGGCTTGTTCACCGTTATACCAACCGGGTACTGGTGGTGGTTACAGGACAATGCGCCCAGTACTGTCGTCACTGTTTCCGGCGGCGGCTGACAGGTGATAGTTTCGGTGAAATTACCGAAACACAGATTCAAGACATCTCCTGTTGGTTGTCTTTACATTCCGAGGTGAAGGAACTCCTGCTTTCCGGAGGCGATCCTCTTACCTTAAAAGACAATAAGCTGTTCAAAATTATGGACAGCTTTCGTATGGCAAGACCGGATATCGTCTTCCGTCTGGCCACCAGGATGCCGATTGTGGACCCTGAGCGTATTACCACTTCCCTTGCTCGGGAATTGGGCCGCCGGCGTCCCCTCTGGGTGGTAATTCAGACCAACCATCCCCGGGAATTATCCCCAAAGGCAATCTCTTCTATTGAGAGCTTTCAGCTTCGGGGGCTTCCGGTAATCAACCAGGCAGTTCTTCTGCGGGGTGTTAATGACAATATTGAAATACTGGAGGAACTCTCAAATACACTGGTGAGAATCGGGGTGAAGCCTTATTATCTGTTTCAGGGCGATATGGCCGAAGGAACCGGCCATTTCAGGCTGCCTCTGGAAGAGGGACTCCGGCTCTCCGGGGAGCTGCGTGCCAGGGTAAGCGGTCTGGGTATGCCATCCTATGCGGTAGATCTGCCCGGAGGCGGAGGAAAGGTCCCTCTGGATATCACTTATATTCAGAACCGCTGTGATGAAGGATGGAACTTAAGAACACCGGATGGAATTGAAGGATTGTACAAGGAGAATCTATGAGCTCTGAAAAAGATGATACCCACCTGCGCTGGGAGAACCTGGAAAGTGAAACACAATACGATGCAGGCATATTCCGCCTGCGTACAGTCCGTAGACGTTCACCTGATGGGGAAAAAGCACCCTTTGTCTCAGTTGATGCCCCGGACTGGGTTACCATTATCCCGGAACTGGAAGGCGGCGATAAGTCAGAGTTCCTCATGGTGCGGCAGTACCGTCACGGCAGTGAAATGGTGGAAATGGAATTCCCCGCCGGTGTAATCGATCCAGGTGAAAAACCGGCTGAGGCCGCTGCCAGGGAGCTGCTTGAAGAAACAGGATATAAGGCGAAAGAACTCCGGGAGATAGGATCGGTGAGCCCCAACCCCGCTTTCATGACCAACCGGACTTAC
>QNBK01000118.1 GCA_003644105.1 Spirochaetota bacterium
CGGTTTTAGCCTGAGCCATAACATCCTTACCCTTAAGGATAGGGGGTATGCTCATCTCCTGAATCGCTGTCATGGTTTCATACTTGAGAAGGTTCAGATTCGACATCATCGCCTCTGAGAGGCTCAAGTGAGTAAAAGTTTTCATTATCGTATTACAACCGGATTATCAGTTCGACGGAAAGTTATCTCGATTAAAAACAGAACGGATTGTTTCATGTAAAACTTCATAACATATTATCGTGAAATAATCCCGCAATTGCATGAATTCCGCCAAAGCCTTACATTAATACCCGAGGATCAGCCCCCATGAACGATACTCCCATTATCATCGCCGTACTCAACGCCCGGTACAGTCACACGGCTCTCGGCGTCCGGTACCTGCTGGCCAACATGGGAGCTTTGCGGCCGCAGACTCTGCTGAAGGAATTTCTGATTCAGGATGACCTCTTGCGCGTTGCCGAAGAGATACTTTCGGATAACCCGAAAATTGTGGCCTTGAGTGTATCAATCTGGAATGTCGCCCCCACCGCCCGGCTCATTGCTCTTCTCAAGCACATCAAATCCGAAATCCGCATCATCATCGGAGGTCCTGAAGTCCGCTGGGCGGAAAAGCCCTTATACGGTGCCGACGTCCTTGTCAGGGGAGAAGGTGAACTTGTATTCCCTGAAATCTGTGAGAAGCTCCTCAACGGCGAGGGTGTGCCGGCTATTGTTGACGGCGGACTACCTGAACTTGATTCCCTTGTTCTTCCCTACGATGAGTACTCTGATGATGATCTGAAACAGAGAATCATCTACGTGGAGTCCAGCCGGGGATGTCCCTTTTCCTGTGAGTTCTGTCTTTCCTCACGGGAGAAGAAGGTGAGGAGTTTCAACCTGGACCGTCTGCTCCCGGCATTCGACCGACTTATCAGTAGAGGCTGCAGAGGTTTCAAATTTATCGACCGCACCTTCAATCTGGATATTGAATCCTGTACCCGGATTCTTGATTTCTTCTACCAGCGCTGGCCCAGAGAGGATTCCGGTGCTCTGATATTCCCGAAGGCAACCAGGCAGGTTGCCCTTGGGGCGGAAAGAGGTGAGAGCTTTTTTCTTCACTTTGAGGTGGTTCCCGACCGCTTTGATGAAAGGTTGTTAAAGTCCCTCTCCCGCTTCCCTGCAGGGGGTGTACAGCTGGAGATGGGAGTTCAGACCCTCAACCCGGAAATCGGCAGCCTGATCAGCAGGAAAGTGGATCCCGACGCTACAGCCCGGAACCTCAAACTCATCAGGGGACGTACCGGTGCCCATGTTCATGCCGATTTGATAATCGGCCTCCCGGGGGAGGATGAAAAAGGATTCGCTGAAAGTTTTGACTCTCTCCGATCCATGCATCCTGATGAAATTCAGATAGGAATACTGAAACTGCTGCCTGGTGCCCCGATTGCCCGGCACATCGAAGAATACAAGCTCGTCTTCAACCCTCAGCCGCCCTACGACATCCTCAGCAGTAACGTCATCTCTTTTCCCCGGATGCAGCAACTTAAACGCCTGGCCAAATACTACGATATATTCGCTAACTCCGGGAAATTCACCTCCGCTATGGAGCTTGTTATGGGCGGCGGGGAGTGCGGCAGCTCCCCCTTCTTCCGTTTTGATAATTTCTCCAGCTGGCTGTATTCCACCACCGCTCAAGACCACGGTATCAGCCAGCAGCGGCAATACACCCTGGTTCTTGATTTTCTCATCAGCCGGTTGGACATGGCACCGGAGGATGCGGGGAAAACCCTTGTCGGGGATTTTCTGAGGCTTGGAATAGAGCGCTATCTACCCGAGTGCCTGCGTCCCTGCCTTTGATATCATTTGTAATTATTATCGAAAGCCTTTAAATTCTATTCAAAGGATGTCATGTATGAAAAACCCTCAGGATATCGTCGTAACAGGAATCGGTACCATCACTCCCATCGGACTGAACCTTAATGAATTCTGGAAGAACCTCATCCGGGGGGTTTCCGGGGCCGATTACATCCGGGGTTTTGATACCGACGGGTTCAGATCGAAGATTGCCTGTGAAGTGAAGGGATTTACTGCCGGTGATTTCATGGACAAACGGAGTGCCAGAAAAATGACCCGTTTTTCCCAGTTTGCGGTCTGTGCCTCAATGGAAGCGGTAAAGGATTCCGGGATAAATCTGGAAAGCATCAATCCCCTGCGGGCCGGGTGCATCATGGGCTCTGCTGCAGGTGACTATGAGGTTCTTGAGAAACAGTTTGCTACCCTGGCCGAACGGGGACCCGGCCGGGGGAACCCGCTGGCAGTCCCTAAAATAATTCCCAACATGGCCGCCGGGAATGTGGCAATAGAACTTGGAATACATGGTCCGAATATGGCCGTTTTATCCGCCTGTGCAACAGGAACCCATACCATCGGCATGGCCATGCAGATTCTGCAGCTGGGACAGGCGGATGTGATGATTGCCGGAGGCACCGAATCCACCATTACCGCTCTGGTTGTGGATGCCTACGGCTGCATGAAGGTTCTCACCGCCAGAAACGACGATCCAAAAGCCGCCAGCCGGCCCTTCGATCTCGATCGGGACGGTTTTGTAATCGGTGAGGGTTCAGCTTCATTAATCTTAGAACGCCGGGAAGATGCCGAAAAACGGGGCGCCCGGATTTATGCGGTTCTCGGCGGCCTTGGTATGAGCGCCGATGCCTCAAGTATCGCCGCCCCGGATGAAAACGGGAAATGGGCCGGTGAGGCTATAAAAATGGCCATACAGAATGCAGGGCTGAATCCCGAGGATATCGGATATGTGAATGCCCATGGCACTTCAACCCAGGCCAACGATAAAACAGAAACCCGGGCCATCCATACGGTATTCGGAAGCCGGGGAAAGAGCATCCCGGTAAGCTCCAACAAGTCTATGATCGGTCATACCCTGGGGGCCGCAGGGGCCATTGAAGCCGCCGCAACTATAATGAGCCTCCACACCGGAATACTGCCCCCTACCATCAACCAGGAGCAACCAGACCCGAACTGCGAACTGGACACCATTCCAAATCAGGCCCGGGAGTTGAAAATTCGGGCGGCGGTTACAAACTCTTTCGGATTCGGCGGACAGAACGCCTGCCTGGCGTTTATCGCTGAAGATTGAGCCTGACGGATACCCGCTCAACAAAAAAGGGACCGTTCCACCATGTGGAGAACAGTCCCTTGTGAAGGTCTGTAGTTTCTCTGTCTACCGGGAAAAAACAGCTTCCCGTTTCAGCAGATTCCAGGAAGCTGAGAGCCCCTCGGTAATCTGAAGCTGCAGAATTCCGATTTTTTCAGACATTGATTCGTATTTTCTTCTCAGGTGATCCAGTCCCGAATCCCTGGCTTCAAGAATTCTTGCAGCCAGTTCTTTCTCATCGGCAATACCCATGTCCCGTACCCGGGCCGCCAAACCATCATACTGGGTTTTAAGATCCTGAACCCTGGCCACCAGTTTATCAAGATTTCTTACCACACCCTCTTTGGCTTTGAGCTGATAGCCTTCAGAGAGTTCTCCTACCAGGGAAGCAACAGGAACAATTTCCGTTACCCGGTGGGCATTGGCTCCGGCAAAAACAAATCCCTGGTTAACCTTACCCCTTCGGGCGTTATTCAGCGCAATGGAAATGCAGTAATTGGCATCTTGAGCCTTACAGGAGGATAAACATTTCCAGGCACATTTGAATGAGGGTCGCTCTCCGGCTTCCGCGGCAAGAATATACTCATTACGGATAGCCCGCCCGGGCATTCCCACCGGACTTTTGATAATTCCGATTTGTTCGGGAGTACAGTCCACATAGGTCTGTTTGAATTTTTCATCCGCATCACATTCATCAGTAGCTACAAAACGGGTACCCATCTGCACGCCTGAAGCACCAAGCTGAAAGACATTATGAATATCTTCCCCGGTAAACACACCGCCGCCGGCAATTACAGGAATAGAGCGTCCGAACTCTTCCTCGAAAGGCTTGAGAGCCTCAACGATTCCCGGAACTATGGCTTCCACCTGAAAAGCAGGATCGTCAATCTGCTCTTCTGAAAATCCTATATGACCTCCTGCCAGAGGACCTTCAAACACAACAGCATCGGGAACATCATTGTAAATTTTCTTCCACATACGGAAAATCAGCTCTGTAGCTCTGACGGAGCTGACAATGGGTACTGCTTTAACGTTGTTTTCCCTCATTTTCTCCACGGGAAGATCTTTAATCGGCAGACCGGCACCCATAACAATCAGATCGATTTTTTCTTCGATTGAAACGTCCATCAATTCATGGAAGTCGTTAACGGCCACCATGATGTTCACCCCGAGAACCCCGTCGGTTTTCTTCCGGGCTTTGCGGATTTCCTTGCGCAGGGCACGAAGATTCGCCGCCCTGCCGTCTTTGTAATAATCTTTTTCAATCATTCCGATGGCATTTGCGGCGATAATACCGATTCCGCCGGCTTCTGCAACGGCGGAAGCCAGACCTGAGAGAGAAATACCGACGCCCATTCCGCCCTGAATAATGGGTGTTCGGGCTGTCAGATTGCCGATTTTCAGGGACGGCCATTCAAAATGAGATTGTCGAAACTGCTTGAGATGCTCTCTTAATCCCTTAAAATGTATATTTTTAGAAAAATCTTCCGTTAGAGTTCTAAGAGAGGAAAAAGTATTTTCAAAACTGATGGTATTCAAATATATAACTCCATAGAGAGGGTTTTCGATGGCTTTCCACCCTGGGCTCGCCTCTCTTTTGTGACACATTACAGGTTTTTGTATTAGAAGGAAAGGCTGTCATGTGTATTTAATATGTATTCCATGTGTTTTCCGGAGGTGTACCCGATGGAATCACCGCCGTTCCAAAGGGAGTCTGGATGATGAACAGCTCCAATTTGCCCGAAAACATGTGAGAATACTCTCAGGGATGTACGGAATTCTGAAACCCTCATCCGGCATATCTCCTTACCGATTGGAAAGGATTGTTGATCTTCGGATATTAAAGCAGGGCAAAACGGGAGATTATCGGTATAATGAAAACTTCAGCACTGAGAACGACTGGGTTTTTACCCGAAACAGTACATAATGGAGGAATGAAATGAGCGGAAAAGTAAAAGTCGGTATTATAATTTGTGACCGCTACCGCAGCTGCGCCGGGGGGAAATGCTTCCGGGCAATGGCGGAAAAATCCGGAGCATTTGATATTTATAAAGAAGATGAAGAACTGGAATTGGTAGGATTCACAACCTGCGGCGGATGCCCGGGAGGAAATATCGAATATGCCCCGGAAGAAATGAAAAAGAACGGTGCTGACGTAATTCACCTGGCAACCGGTTTCGTTGTCGGTTTTCCACCCTGCCCATACACTGAACATTTTCAGAAGTTCATCCCGGAAAAATACAACTTAAAAGTGGTTATCGGAACTCATCCCATCCCGCAGAAATACTTCATAACCCATCAGAATCTGGGCAGCTGGGAATCAAAAGAATGGAAGGCCTTAATTCAGCCGACTCTTTCTGAGGAAAAAACACGCCTGGCTTATAATTAGGAGAAGCAGGTTATACACGACTTGTGAGAAATCGGTCCAATGCCCCGGCAAAGGCCTTGCGGTCGGACTGATTCAGTGCCGGGGGACCACCGGTTACAACTCCTCCGGAACGAAGGGTTTCCATGAAATCTCTCATGTTCAGCCTGGAACGAATGGTATCCGGGGAAAACATCTCCCCCCTGGGATCCAGAGCATGCCCCCCCTTCTCAAGAATATCCGCAGCCAGAGGAATATCAGCGGTGATAACCAGATCGCCGGGGCTCAGGCGTTTCACTATCTCGTTATCCGCCACATCAAAACCGGCTTTTACCAGAATAAAATCAATGCGCGGTGAATCCGGAATCCGCATGGTCTGGTTGGCTACCAGAGTCATGCTGACACCGGTCCGCTCCGCTGCACGGAACAGGATGTCTTTGATAACTACCGGTGTGGCATCGGCATCAACCCAGATTTTCAATAAAGAAGCCCTGAACACTCAGCTTCCGAGGTCAGCATTAAAGCAGAAGACCCTCAGGGAAAGGGACATAAAGTACCCGGGTGAAAAACAGATAAAACGCCACGGCCAAACCTTCAACAATCGCGATTCGGCTGAGCTTTTTCTTCCCTGGTGCATCCCGGTCCAGATAAAGGGTAATCAGAGGAAAAAAGATAAGGCTGGTTACAAGAAAACCGATGACAGGAATCAGAATTCCCCAGACCACCATCAGCAGCAGTGAAATCAGGGAAGGAACATGGCGGAAAGATGCCGAATCAAAAGTTTTCCCACTCTCCCTGTGCACAAAAGTTAAGATAAACAACAGCAGGGAAAGTCCCCCCAGAAGTAAAATGGCAACCCGGGGGAAAAGACCGCTTAACGGGCTGAAAGTTTTAGCTTCTGCCATAAAGAAGACGCTGATACCGATTATGACAAGTGCGGAGATACGGTCAGCTCTTTTCAACTTTGAACCTCCAATTTTTCCTGATTCTCACAATCAAAGGCCAGAAAGCCGAAACCACAGTCAGAATTATCATAAGAATAGAAATGGGACGTTGAAAGAAAACTCCCATCACTGAGCCTTTAGCCCGTCCCATCAGTATGGACTGAACAAGACCCTGCTCGCAGATGCTCCCGAGTATCAGGCCGAGAACAATGGGGCCTGCACTGAATCCGGCTTTTCTTCCGATAAACCCGATAATACCGAAAATCAGCATGATGTAGACGTCGGCCATATTGTTGTTGATGGCAAAGGAGCCGATAACGGACAGCAGAAAAACAAAGGGGGCCAGGATGGTTACCGGGATTCCGGTAATAAGCTTGGACATGGCCTTACCGCTGATAAGCCCCAGAGGAAGAATAAGGATATTAGCCAGGATAAGAGAGAAGAGAAACGAGTAAGTAACCTCCCCGTGGGATGTAAACAAATAGGGACCGGGACGCAGGCCCTGAAGGAGCAGGGCTCCCAGGAGAACAGCTGCCGGCGGTGCTCCGGGAATTCCCAGGGTAAGCATGGGAATAAGGGAGCCGGAGACTTCGGCGTTGTTTGATGCCTCTGAGGCCGCCACACCGTCGATGATTCCCGTGCCGAATCGTTCGGGAAACTTCGAGACTCTCACCGCTTCGTTATAGGCCACCATACCGGCGATATTTCCTCCGGCTCCGGGAATAATCCCTACAACCGTTCCGATAACGGCAGATCGAATCAGAAGAAAGGGCTTCTTCATCAGGCGGAAAAAGATTCGCCGTATAAGCTTCTTTTCTTTCTTATAAGGAATAACATTGTAGTGAGTGTCTTTCTTGGCAATCATCCCGATTATTTCAGGAAGACAGAACAGACCGATCATGGCTGGTATCAAAGCGATACCATTCTGCATACTGATCGATCCGAAAGAGTAACGAACTGACCCCTCAATTGGAGCAATGCCTATCACACTTAACAGCAGACCGAAAGATCCGCCGATCAAACCCTTCAATATGGATTTGGATGCCAGAGTTGCGATGATTGTCAGGCCGAATACCGTCAGCCAGAAGAACTCCGGCGGACCGAATTTCAAGGCCGCCCGGGACAGGGGAGGTGCCAGAAAGATAAGAAACAGTACACCGATCAGGCCGCCGATTACCGAAGCAATGGTTGCGGTGATGATGGCGGCGTAGGATTCCCCCTTGCGGGCCATCGCATACCCGTCAAAGGTGGTGGCGATGGCTGAAGGGGTTCCCGGTGTATTAATGAGGATAGCCGAGAAGCTGCCCCCGTAGATTGCCCCACTGTATATCCCGCCCAGCAAAACCAGAGAATGGACAGCATTCATGCTGAAGGTGAATGGTACCAGGAGTGCTATCGCCATGGTGGCGGTTAAACCCGGTAGGGCTCCAACAAGAATGCCTGCTCCCACCCCCAGGGTAACAAACAGCATGTTCCAGGGCGTGAATAAAAGCTGCAGGGCATCTACTATCATTGAATTACCCGGTTAGATAACGCCCAGCTGCTTGAGGATTTCCTCGTATTTGGCTGCGGTCTTTTCAATATAGGCTTTATACTCGGCAGCACCGAGATTCTGAACAACCATGCCCATATCTTCCATCTTGGCCATGAATTCAGTATCGGTACAGACTTTCCGGAAGGCGTCTTCAAGCACAGCAATAACATCGGCAGGGGTTCCCTGGGGAACACAGACACCGCGGTCGATACCGGCAGTCATATCAATCCCCTGCTCAATAAAAGTCGGAGCATCAGGAAGAAGAGTGAAACGTTCTTCGGTTCCCATTCCAAGGACGATGATTTCATTATTATGAGTTACAAGGTCGTTGGAGTTGGCAAAAAGAGCATCGGTATGGCCGCCCAGGAAGTTGGCAACTGAAGGTGCGGCACCTGTTGAAGGGATGTAGGTGAATTCCGCCCCGGTGAGCTGCTGCAGCATGAGATAGGCAATGTGATGCCCGGTGTAGGTACCGGAACCGCCGACTGTAATCTCACCCGGATGGGCCTTTGCATAGGAGATGAACTCTTCAAGGTTGTTCCAGCGGCTGTCTTTGAGAACGGTAAGTCCGATAGGAGTGGTCTGGAACATGTAG